>JALYLP010000673.1 GCA_030774195.1 Actinomycetota bacterium
AGCGTGTACTGCGTGAGGTCGTTCGTCCCGACCGAGAAGAAGGCCGCGACCCGAGCGAGGTGCGAGGCGGCGAGGGCCGCTGCCGGGATCTCGACCATGACCCCGACCTCCGGTGGAGCGGTCCCGAGGTCCGCGGCCACGTCGCCGACCGCGGCGATCCCCACCTCGAGCTCCTCGAGCGTCGCCACCATCGGGAACATGATCCGGACGGGGTGATCGGCGGACACCCGCACGAGCGCGCGCAGCTGCGCGTTGAGGATCTCGGGTCGTGCAGACGTCAACCGGAACCCTCGGACGCCGAGGAAGGGGTTCGCCTCGGGCGCGAGTCCAAGGTAGGGGATCGGCTTGTCGGCGCCGGCGTCGAGCGTCCGGACCGTGAGCGGACGGCCCTCGAGCGCGACGGCGGCGGCACGATAGACCTCCTCCTGTTCGGCCTCGGTCGGCATCCGATCGCGACCGATGAACAGGAACTCGCTCCGGAACAACCCCACGCCGTCGCATCCGGCTGCGAGCGCGGCCGTGATGTCGGAGGAGCCGCCGACGTTCGCCATGATCGGGACGTGCGTACCGTTCTTCGTCACGGCGGGCGCGATCGCCCGCGCCCGTGCCGACCGTTCGCGCTCCTGCTGCTCGGCTCGCTCGGCCTCCAACGTGGCGATCGCCGACGGTGAAGGGTCGATGTGGACCACCCCCGTGCCTCCGTCGAGCCCGATCGTGACTTCCTCGGCGATCGCGATGATCCGGTCGCCGAGCCCCACCACGGCCGGGATCCCCAAGGCGCGGGCCAGCACCGTGGCATGCGACGTCGGACCGCCGTGCGCCACGGCGATGCCCTGACAGGAGGCGGGATCCAGCGCGATCGTGTCGGCCGGCTCGAGGTCGCTCACCACCAGGATCCCGGGGGCGTCGAGCCGGCCGTGCGGTGCCTCGACGCCGAGGAGCTTGGCGAGCACCTGTCGCCCGACGCTCCGGACGTCGTCGGCTCGCGCCCGCAGGTACGGATCGTCCAACTCCTCCCAAGTGGCCGCCAGCTCCATGACGGCAGCGCCCCACGCTGCCGCCGCGCCGCGATCCGGGATGCCGGCCCTCGCAGGACCGAGCAGCGCCTCATCCTGAAGGAAGAGGAGGTGGGCATCGAAGATCGCCGCCTCTCCTTTGCCCACGCGCAGGACCGCCGCATCCCGTTGCCGAGTGATGTCGGCGTGAACCGCGGCGATCGCCGCGTCCAGCTGCGCGCCTTCCTCGTCGGGCGTGCCCGCGGTGCCGTCGGGGATGGGGAGCTCGGGAACGTGGAGATGGCGGACGGGGCCGACGGCGATCCCGGGCGAGGCCGGGATGCCGACGATCGCTCCTTCAACGGCGGGCGCTCCGCCACGCGGCGTCGGCTCGGTCGTGGGCTCGGCGACCGCCAGATCCTCCGTGTCCTCATCGAAGCGGCGATCGGCGAGCGCCCGGATCGCATCGATCGCGAGCGTCGCCTGCGGTCCCCGCGCCACGACCTCGATCCGTTGCCCGACCGTGACCCCGAGGGTGGCGACCGCGTTGAGGCTGCGCGCGCTGACGGGTCCTCGCCCGGCCGTCACGTTCTCCACGCGAACCTCGGCGTCGAACGCGCCGGCGGTCTGCACCAGCCTCGCAGCCGGGCGAGCGTGGAGCCCATGGGGGAGGTCGACCACGATCGGGAGCCTGACCTCGGGCCCCGTGGGTCCGTTCGGCTCGTGCGGCGTTCCGGCCGCTTCCTGCGGACCGGCGCCCAGGTGCGCTGTCTTCCCCGCCAGTCCACCGAGCGCTTCGTCGGCCACGTCGTCCAAGGGGCGGCCGAGCTTGGCGGCGACGGCGGCCGAGACCGCGCCTTCGACGAAGGGCGCGCCCGAGAGGCGCACGTTCCCGCGACGATCCGGATCGAGGAACTCGAGCGCCATCTCCCCAGACAGGACCGCGCTTCCGAGATCCATCAGCACGAGCACCCCGTCCTCGGACCACACGCGCTCGATCGCCTCGAGGATCCGCGCCGCGTCGGTCCCGATCGGGTGTTCCTCGCCCGTCCCTTCCAGACCGCCGGCCGTCGCGATCGGCAGGTCCGCGCCCCCCATCTGACGAGCGAGCGCCGAGACGCCCTCGGCCACCTCGTGGCTGTGCGAGACCAGGACGAGTCCGACCACGCCGCTCCGATCTTCAGGCCCGGGACGCGAGCGTCCCGATCAGGAAGTACCCGTACGCGAGGGTCGCCAGCCCCAACACGGCGAGCCCGCGGTCGATCCATCGACGCAGACGCGGCCCGGGATCCAGGTCGAGCAGCACGCTTCGAAGGCCGAGCATCGCGTGGACCGTGACGAACAGCAGGAACAGCGACTCGATCGTGAAGATCACCGGGTTGGCGATGTACGCGAGCACTTGCCGGTAGTCGCGGAGGCCACCGACAGACTTCACGATGAAATGGTTGGCGATCATGTGGATCGTGAGGAGGACCAGGAGCCCGAGCCCGGTGAGGGTCATGATCCGCCACTCACCGGCGGATCTGGGGGCGCGGGGCGAGCGTCGGCGGGCGGCCTCGCGGATCCGGACGGTGGCCATCTCACCGGCTCCCGTAGATGTGGAGGGCGCTGAACGCGAGCGTGATCGTCCCGATCACGCCGAGGGCCCACCAGAGCGCCTTCTGTCGGTCGGGAACGACGCCGCTGCCCACGAGGGCGACGCGGATCCCGTTCAGCCCGTGGTAGAGGATCCCGAGGATCAGCAGGACGTCGAGGGACAGGAAGAGCCAGTTCGTCGCGAGCCGAAGGAACCCGCTCCACGCCGACTCGCCGCGCAGCAGCATCGACAACACGGCGAGGTGCAGGTACAGGTACGCGACGAGGCCGAGTCCGGTCACCCGGTTGACCGCGAACGCGAAGCTGCCGAGCGCCCGTCCCCGCGGGTCGAACCAGCCGGACGCCGGGATCCCGACGCCTTTGCGCAACACCGGGCCGTCGTCACCCCGTCGCTCGGTGCCCGGGAGCTCCTGACCGCTCATCCGGGTGTCACCTTGGCGACCGTCCGGCGTCCGCTAGCCAGGGAGCCGCGGAGCGCCATGATCCGTTCCGCAGGGCGGACGTTGGACGGACAGGCCTCCGTACATTCGAACGCGGCATGACAGCGCCAGGCTCCCATCGGATCGTCGGCCCAATCAAGGATCCGCTCCGGGTCCACGCCGCGTGGCTCCTCGAGGAGCCGCTGCGCCGCCGCCAGCGCGGCGGGCCCGACGTACGCGTCGGAGGTCGCGGAGACTGGGCATGCGGAGAGGCAGAGTCCGCATTCGATGCAATCCTCGAACCGCTCGTACGCGTCGATCCCGTCGGGCGGGGAGGCCTGCGGAAGCGCGTCGCTCATCCGGACCGTGCCGATCTCGTCCGGGAACCGTTCGAACACCTGGCCCATGTCCACGACGAGGTCGGTGAGCACGGGGATGTTGGCGAGCGGTTCCACGGTGATCGTCGAGCCGAGGGGATCGGCAAGCGTCACGCACGCGAGGGCCTCGCGACCGTTCACCTGCATCCCACACGTGCCACACGAGGCGTGGAAGCACGAGTGTCGGAGCGCGAGCGTCCCGTCGCGATGCAGCTGGATCCACCGGAGGGCATCGAGCACCGTGGTGCGCGGGCCGACCGGCACGTCGAAGGGGTCGAACCGCCACCCCGGGTCCCCCCGCTTGTAGCGGTAGACGCGGAACGTCCGGGTCGTCCGCGGGGAGTCGGCGGCGCTCACGCAAGTCTCCGTTCGGTCTCCGCGTAGAACGCCGTGTGCGGGAGCGTCATGACGCTGCGCGTGCTCGAAGTCCGGTCGACGCCGAGCTTGCTGGAGATCACGTCGCCGCAGAGCTCCGCCATCCCGCGGAGCGTCGTCGCTTTCCCGCCGGTGATCGTCACGAACCCCTCGACGCCGTCATCGGCGTGATCGATCGTCTTGAACGTCCTCGACAGCTCGCGGCCGGAATCCGCCTCCTTCGCACCGATCAGCGGCCGGGCGGCCGACCACGCCGCCCGGAACCCGGCCTGCGCGATGGTTGGGATCAGCTTCGCCCCTTCCACCCGCATCCGGGTTACGTGATCCTCCGGGACGTCGAGCTCATCCGGGTCCTCGACCGTCCACGAGCTGGTCCCGACGACCGAGAGGGCGCGCTGGGGAACGACGATATCGCCGTCACCGGATCGGTGCATCCGGTTGATCACCATGTTGCAGAGGCGACCGTGTAGGGCCAGCATCACGCCCGGCGATGGACTGATAGGGACGTCGAGGCCCGCCATGCGAGCGATCTTCTTCGACCACGGACCGGTCGCGTTGACGACGAGGTCCGCATGGATATCGCCGCCGGATCCGGTCACATGGTCGCGGACCGTCGCGCCCGTGACGGCGCCACCGTCGACCGCGAGGTCGAGCACCTCCATGAAGTTGTAGAGGGTCGCGCCCCGATGCTTGGCGGTGGCGAAGAACCGCAGCGGCATGCGCATCGCGTCCATCGTCGCGTCGGGCACGCGGACAGCGGCTTTGAGGTCCGGGTTCAGCAGCGGCTCCATCCCGAGCGCCTCCTGCGGGGTGAGCTCCTCGATCGGGATGCCGCATCCCTTGCACCCTTCGACGAAGTCGCCGTAGTACTCCATGTCTTCGTCGGTGAGCGCGACGAACAGACCATCGTTCTCTTCGAACGATCCCGGGCAGATCGCGCGGAGGATCGCGTTCTCCTCGATGCATTCGATCGCAGACTCGCGATCGTTCACGGCATACCGGGCCCCGGAGTGCAGCAGTCCGTGGTGACGACCCGTGGTCCCGGAGGTGAATTCGCCACGCTCGACCAGCGTGACCCGGATGCCGCGCAAGGTCAGGTCGTGGGCGAGCGCGCCCCCGGTGCCGCCACCCCCGATGATCAGGACGTGTGGCGCATCGCGGGATGCCCGCGG
>JALYLP010000674.1 GCA_030774195.1 Actinomycetota bacterium
CCGCCAGACGGGGGAGCTCGGCGACGGCCAGATTCATCTTCATGCTCGCCCCATCGCACCGATAGGCCCGGATCGACCCGGTGAAGTCCTCGGGCAATCTGGTATCGGCTCCGAGGAGGCCCAAGAAGGTGCGCTTGGGATCGGCGTTCGAGACGACGAGACGCGAGAGCACCTCTTCACCGGATCTGAGCGCCGCGCCGGTGACCGTTCCTGCTCGCGTAAGGATCCGCTCGACCTCCACGCCCGTTCGGATCTCGGCCCCCGCCTCGAGGACGGCCTCCGCCATCGCCGAGGTGACCACGCCCATGCCGCCGCGGACGAACCCCCACTCCTGCGATCCGACACCGCTCGCGTGATCGTGCAGGAGTCCGTACGCCGTCCCCGGGGCGGAGGGCCCGAGGAGCGTGTTGCTGATCGACTCCCAGCCGAGCGCCGACTTCACGAGCTCGGAACGGAACCACTCGTCGAGGTACGCCGCCATGGACGTCGTGAACAGGTAGGCCATCTCCGGCACCAGACGGCGGCGAAGACCCAGACGCACGTACGGTGCCAGGCCCAGGAGGTCGCCGCTCCCGTGCGGTTGGGGATTCGGAGGCGGACGGTCGAAGACCGGCATCAGCGCGCGGGCGATCGACTCCATCCGCTGCTCGAACCTCAGGAACGCCGCACCGTCTCGACGGTCCAGGCGGCGGATGTGCTCGGCCGTCCGGCCTCGATCGCGGTGCAGCTCGAGCTGCTCATCGGGGTACAGATTGAGGGCGGGACCGGCCGGGTCGATCCGAACGCCTCGAGCGGCAAGGCGCATGTCTCGCCAGACCGCCGGACGGAGCATGCTCAGGACGTACGCGCCCGGCGATGCCCGATAACCGGGAGCGAACTCCTCCGTCACGCACGCGCCGCCGACCAGGTCCCGTCGTTCGAGCACGACGGTTCGCACCCCGGCGCGGGCCAGGTAATAGGCCGCCACCAAACCGTTGTGACCGGCCCCGATCACGATCGCGTCGTGGGTGGTGGATCGTGGGTTACCGATGAGGCACCCTCCGTCTCCGTCCTCCGAACCCCCGGCGCAGGTCGCGGAGCACCTCCCGGGCGGCGTTCCGCCCGTTGGCGCCGGTGACGCCGCCACCCGGATGGGTTCCGGCCCCGCACAGGTAGAGCCCTCGCACCGGCGTGCGGTAGTTCGCCCAACCTCGGACCGGGCGCATGAACAGCAACTGGTCCGGGGTCATCTCGCCGTGCAGCGCGTGGCCGCCCGTGATGCCGAGCACGCGTTCCAGATCCAGGGGAGACAGCACCTGCCGATGCAGGATCGATCCGGACAAGCCGGGGAAGGAGCGCTCGAGCTGGGAGACGACCTGATCGGCCCGGGGCTCCTTGATCGCGTCCCAGCCCTTCCGGACGCGATACGGCTGAGAGTTCACATCGATCGTCAGGATGTGTTTGCCCTCGGGTGCCAGCGAGGGATCGTGCACGGTGGGGAAGCACACCTCGACATGGGAATCCTGGGCGGCCACGCCCTGGCGGGCCAGGGCCTGATCGCGGTCCATGTCCGTCAAGGTCGAGCCGAACTCCATGATGCCCCGGTGGTACGGCTGGACCGCGCGGGGGAAGCCGGTGAGCTCCGGGAGACGGTCCACCGCCAGGTTGATCTTCATGCTCGTGCCGTCGCACCGGTAGCTGCGGACCTGCTGCACGAAGGCGCGCGGCAGGTCGGCTTCGTCGATGAGGTGAAGGAACGTTCTCTTGGGATCGGCGTTCGACAGCACCTGGGCTCCTCGGATCTCTTCTCCGCCCACGAGGGCCGCGCCCGTCGCCTTGCCTCCATCCACGAGGATCCGCTCGACCTCCGCGTCCGTTCGGATCTCACCGCCGGCGTCGCGGACGGCGTCGGCCATCTTCTGCGTCAGGAACCCCATACCGCTTCGGACGAATCCCCACTGTCGCACCGCCGGGCCGGCGGCGTCCGCCGCGTGGTCGTGCAGCAGTACGTACGCGGTGCCGGGTGCTGATGGCCCCTGGAGGCTGTCGTTGATCGCGTGCCAGCCGATCGCCGCCTTCACGTGCTCGGATCCGAACCGTTCGTCCAACAGACGGGTCGCCGACGTCGTGAACAGGAACGCGGCCTCCTCCAACAGCCGCCGGTGCGACCACGTCAGGCGGCCGTATCGGGAGAGGGTGAGGAGTCCGGGCAGCGAGCGGGTCCCGGGATCGGGTGGGGGCAATTCGAAGACCGGGCTCACGGCGGCCG
>JALYLP010000675.1 GCA_030774195.1 Actinomycetota bacterium
AGCCGACCGGATGCGCACCTACCTCGATGCCGAAGGGATCCGGCCGGAGCTGGTGCTGTGCTCCTCGGCGCTCCGCACCCGGGAGACGCTCGGTCGGATCCTGCCGGGGCTCGGGCCCGAGCTGACCGTTCGGATCGAGCCGTCGGTCTATTCGTTCGACGCGGATGCGCTGTTCCATCGGGTGCAGGAGGTGCCCGCCGATGTCGGGTCGCTGATGCTGGTCGGTCACAACCCGGCGATGCAGGAGCTCGCATCGCTGCTTGCCGCCGACGGGGACCGGCTCGACGAGCTCCGGAAGGGCTTTCCGACCGCGGCGTTGGCCGAGCTCGATGTCCCCGTCGGCTCGTGGGGTGAGCTGGCTCCAGGCTCCGGACGGCTCGAGCGCTTCATCGTTCCGCGAGACCTCGGCTCGGGATGACGACCGCGGCTCTCTGCAAACTGCGTGTTCGCGTCATTCACCGGCGCCTGCGATACTCCGGGTCCCATGCGATTCCACCGGCTCCTCCTCGTCGTGAACCCGGTCGCACGGACGGTGTCCAAACCCACGCTGGCGGTCATCGAGAAGGCATTGTCCGCGGACTTCCTCTTGGAGGTCGCGGAGACGAAGGGGAAGGGTCACGCCAGCGAGCTCGCGGCGCAGGCCGTCGCGAACGGTACAGACCTCGTCGTGGTGTTCAGCGGCGACGGGACGATCAACGAGGTCGTGAACGCGCTCGCCGGCACGGAGGTCGCGCTCGGCGTCATACCGGGCGGCGCAACGAACGTCCTGGTCCGGGCGCTCGGACTCCCCATCGACCCGGTCGATTGCACGGGCCTGCTGATCGCGAGGGCGCTCGACGACGGCTCGACGAAGCTGCACCTCGGCCGCGCCGACGGACGCTACTTCGCGGTGAACTGTGGCGTCGGGATCGACGCCTCCGCGATGCGGCGGCTGGAGAAGAAGTTCCCGTCCACGAAGGCGAAGTACGACCGTGTCGCCTTCCGCGCGGTCGCCTGGGAGCTGATGGTCGGATACGCGGGAAAGAAGCCGGACCTGGAGGTGGCGATCGACGGCGGGACGCCCTTCCCGTCCCTGTCGGTGATGGTGGGACGGACCGACCCGTACACCTTCTACAAGGGCCACGGCCTGCGGATGACCCCCGACGCGTCTCTCGATTCCGGGCTCGACGTGCTTTCGGTGCGGAGGCTGAACCGCCGCAACATCCCACGGATCGCCTGGCAGGTCTTGGGCTCCGCTCGCCACGTGCACGGCAGGGACATCGACTACGTCCACGATGCGTCGCAGGTCGTCGTGACCTCGTCCCATCCGTTCCCGGTCCAGGTGGACGGGGATCCGTTGGGTGATCACCGACGGCTGCAGATCGACATGGCTCGCGAAGCCCTCTGGGTCGTGGCGTAGCTCGGTCGGCGGACAGCTGCGTTCCGTATCCTCCACGGGCACGGTCCACGCTCCACCAATCAAGAAGAGGGGATCCATGTCGAACGATGTTGCCCCCATCGCGCCGCACGGCGGCATGTTGGTGAACCTGCAGGTCACGGGTTCGGAAGCAGATACCCTCACGGACGAGGCCGCCAACATCCCGCATGTCGCGATCAGCGAGCGGGAGCTCTCGGACCTTGAGATGCTCGCCACCGGCGCCCTGAGCCCGCTCACCGGGTTCCAGACCGGGGACGACTACCACGCGGTGCTCGAGACGATGCATCTGTCGAGCGGGCTCGCATGGGCGATCCCCGTCGTCCTCGGTCTGTCGGACAACGATGCCCACCGGATCGGCGGCGCCTCCTCGATCGCGCTCACCCCGGGTCCCGACGCACCGCCGGTCGCGGTGCTCCGCGTCACGGAGCGGTTCAAGCGCGACAAGCCCAAGGAGGCCATCGCGGTCTACCGGACGGATGACCCGGAGCACCCGGGGGTGAAGGCACTGTTCGACGCGGGCGACACGTGCGTCGGGGGGTCGCTCCAGGTGCTCTCGCTCCCGCAGCATGCCGACTTCTCGAACTATCGGCTGACGCCTGCCGAGACCCGCGAAGCCTTCCGGCAGCGTGGGTGGAAGACCGTCGTCGGCTTCCAGACCCGCAACCCGATCCACCGGGCGCACGAATACATCCAGAAGTGCGCCTTGGAGATCGTCGACGGTCTGCTCGTGCATCCCTTGATGGGCGCAACCAAGTCCGACGACGTGCCGCCCGACGTCCGGATGCGCTGCTACGAGGCGCTGTTCGGCGGCTACTACCCGCACGACCGCGCGATGATCAGCATCTTCCCGGCCGCGATGCGTTACGCCGGACCACGCGAGGCGATCTGGCACGCGATCGCCCGCAAGAACTACGGCTGCACGCACTTCATCGTCGGTCGCGACCATGCGGGGGTTGGCAGCTACTACGGCACCTATGACGCTCAGAGGATCTTCGAGGAGTTCGAGCCCGGCGAACTCGGGATCACCCCGCTGATGTTCGAGCACTCGTTCTTCTGCGTTCGGTGCGAGGGGATGGGCTCGCCCAAGACATGCCCGCACGATGACGTCGATCGGGTGATCCTGTCGGGAACGAAGGTGCGCGAGATGCTCCGCACGGGTGAGCGGCCCCCGATCGAGTTCTCACGACCCGAGGTGGCGGACATCCTCATCGCGGCGATGCGCGATCAGGCCGAGGTGTAGCATCGCGCTCGTGGAGGACCACCCCGCGCACCGTCGCATCGATCGGGTCCGCGATCCGGCGTTCATCGAGGGTCTCGGCGATCTGTCGCTCGATGACCTGCGCGAACGTCGGGACGAGTGCATGGCGGAACGCGAGTACCTGTCCCTGTTGCGCCGGTTGCTGCAGGGTCGCGCGGAGATCCTCCAGGCGGAGCTTGAAGGGCGCGGGGAGGGCGGCGATCGCACTGCCCTGGTCGAACGACTGACGACCATCTTGAGCGCCGACGACCACATCATGACCTCTCGGGGCGAGGCCGTCCGGATCGGCGTGCCGGAGGAAGAGATGCTGCTGGCTCGCCGCCGGGTGGAGCGGCTCGCGTCGGACTCCGGGATCTCGGATCCCACGACGCTCGACGACGACGCGCTCGCAGACGCCATCCACGCGCTCGCGGTCGAGGAGCATGCGGTCTCCGAGGCGAGGCGCGCGGTGATCACGATCCTCGACACGGTGCAGGACGAGCTCAAGCGCCGCTACAAGGACGACCCCAGCCTCGCGTTGCACTGAGCACCGATGGCTGCCCGGCCCGCGCCGCTCGTACGAGTGGTCCGTTCGGGTCTCGAAGAGTCGGTCCACCTGGGCGACATCGCGGTCTGTGACGCAACGGGCCGTCTGATCGCCTCCGCCGGTGATCCGAGCCGGCTCGTCTTCATCCGGTCGTGCACGAAGCCGATCCAAGCCGCGGTCGCCGTCGACGCGATCGGGCTGGAGCTCAGCGACCGTCTGATCGCGATCATGGCGGCGTCGCACAACGGGGAGCCGGTCCATCTCCGAGCCGTACGCGACGTGCTCCGTCGCGGCCGGCTCACCGAGGCCGACCTGCAGACACCGCCCGACCGGCCGCTCGACGGAGCGAGCGCACGGCGGGTTCGCGAGCCCCGACCCCTGTATCACAACTGCTCGGGCAAGCACGCGGGCATGCTGCTCGCATCGACCCGTGCGGGGTGGCCGACACCGACCTACCGTCGTCGGTCGCACCCCCTCCAGCGCCGGATCCTCCGCGCGGTCGAACTGCTGAGCGGCTCCGACGACGTGGCGCTGGGGATCGACGGTTGCGGCGTCCCCGTCCATGGGATCGGGCTGTGGGCCGTCGCGACGATGTATGCCCGGCTCTCAAACCCCGGTGGGCAGGGCCCGCTAGCGCCGTCGATCCATCGGGTGGTGACCGCGATGCGCGCCGAGCCATACCTCGTCGGCGGGCGGAACCGGATCGACACCGAGATCATGCGAGCTGCCCCCGACGTCGTCGTGAAGGAGGGGGCGGAGGCCCTGAACTGCGCGGTGGCGTTGGGAGATGGGCTGGGGATCGCGGTCAAGGTCGCCGACGGCGGCTACCGGGCTGCCGGGCCGGCGCTCATCTCGGTGCTGGACCAGCTCGGTG
>JALYLP010000676.1 GCA_030774195.1 Actinomycetota bacterium
CATCCAGCAGTGCCTGCGCGGTCGCGCGCGGCCTGACCAGCTTGAGCACGCCGGAGACGAGCAGGAGCGAGGCTGCAAGGAGATACAGGGGGGCGATCGTGTCGGGCGTCACGTCACGACGACCGTATCGGCCAACCGATGCCGAATCAAACATCGCACAGCAAGGAAACGACGAGCGCTCGTTCAGGAGGGCGCCGCGCTGAGCGCGCGCGCGTCGACCAGCCGCGCGAGCGCTTCGACCGAAGCCGGCGCGAACGACGTCCCGACCACCACGAGCACGAGGTTCGCGTCACGCCAGCCGAGGACGGTGACGATCGCACCGTCCGCGTTCGTCGCGTCGAGCCGGTAGGACTCATCCCCGAGCGCCGGTGACGGGCCGTCGGTCGCGCCCCGGAGCTGGCGCGAGCGGAGATCGTCGAGGAACCGGCCGAGCGACGCCGACGCCCCATCGTCCCGGGCGAAGACGGCGACGGTCCCTTGCACGATCGGGTCGCGGGCCGTGAGGTGTCCACCCGAAGCGCGGTCGGCGGGAACGAACAGGGCTCCGTTCCCCAGCTCGAACCCGTCGTCTGCCAGCCGGGCTCGCTCGGCATCGTCGCGCGCGAACGCGTTCAGATCCTGATCCCCGGAGAACTGCTCCACGTAGGCGAGCCCCACCGGCGCGTCGGCCGGCCGTAGCTCGATCGCCACCAGATCGGATGGTTGGTACCGAGGCGTCGACGGATGCGAGCAGGCGACGATCGTCACGAGGAGCAGCGCCCACCGGCGACCCTTCACCCGCGCGACGCTACCATCGGGAGATGCGAGACCTCCGTGCCCTGCCGAAGGCGGAGCTGCACATCCACCTCGAGGGGTCGATCAGGGTCGAGACCCTGCGGGAACTCGCCGATCGCGACGGTGGAACCCTGCCGCACGGGCTTCGAGGCAACACCTGGCGGTTCGACGGGTTCCTCGATTTCATCCAGAACTACACGGAGGCCTGCGCGCTCCTGCGCCGGCCGGAGGACTTCCGTCGGCTCGCCGAAGAGTTCTGCGCGGACCTCGCGATCGCGGGGGTTCCCTACGCCGAAGCGGTCTTCAGCCCGGCGAACCATGCCGCGCGGCTGCAGGACTGGTTCATCCCGATCGAAGCGGTGCTCGACGGTCTGGAGGCGGGCCTGAGGGACCACGGCGTGCTCGTCCAGGTCTGCCCCGACGTCGTCCGGGACCTGGGGATGGAGGAGGCCGAGCGGACCCTCGAGGTGGCGACGAAGTTCGCCGGGCGGGGCGTCGTCGGGCTGAACGCGGCCGGGAGCGAACGCGCGCCGGTTGCCGCGTTCGCGTCGGTGTTCGCCCGCGCGCGGGATGCCGGGCTGCGCTCGGTCCCTCACGCCGGGGAGTGGGCCGGACCCGAGAACGTGTGGCAGACGCTCGAGCATTACGCGCCTGATCGGATCGGTCACGGCGTCCGCTCGATCGAGGACCCGCGCCTGCTCGAGGTGCTCGCGACCCGAGGCATCCCACTGGAGGTCGCCCCGATCTCCAACGTCGCGACGGGCGTGTACGCCTCGCTCGGCGACCACCCGTTCCCCCGCCTTCGCGACGCGGGCGTGGTCGTGACACTCAACTCCGACGACCCGTCGATGTTCGGAGGATGGGTCGATGACGTCTTCGCGGCCGCGCGGGACACCTGGCGGTTCTCCGACGACGTGCTCGCCGAGCTCGCGGCGGCAGGCGTTCGAGCGAGCTTCGCGGATGACGGCACGAAGGCGACGCTGCTCGCGGGGATCGACGGCTGGCTCGGGTCCCCAGCCTGAAGCGCTACGCGGACGGCGACGCGCTGGGCGAAGGCGGCGCCTTCGCCGTCTCGATCGTCATCGTCTCGATGTACACGGCCTTCGTGGGCGCTCCGTCGTAGTTCTTCTGCAGGGGCATCAGCGCGTTGATCGTCTTCGCGACGTCGAGCCCGCTCACGACCTTCCCGAAGATCGTGTAGTTCGGATCGCCGTCGAGGTTCGTCCCCTGCGGACCGGTGATGATGAAGAACTGGCTGCCCCCGGAGTTCGGCGCTGAGGATTTCGCCATCGCGACCGTGCCGGCTGTGTAGTGCTCCTTGCCGGTCAGCTCGTCCGGGATCGAGTATCCGGGGCCACCGCTTCCAGTGCCCAAGGGGTCACCGGTCTGGATCACGTCGATCGAGTCGACCACCCGATGGAAGAACTGACCGTCGAAATAGCCCTTGTCCGCGAGGAACACGAAGCTCGCCGACGTCTGCGGCGCCCCGGCGGTGTTCAGCTGGATCCGGATCGTGCCGCACGATGTTCGCATCACGGCTGTATAGACCGTGTTCTTCTTCAAAACGTCCTTCGGTGCCGGCGCGTGGTCGAACTGCGGCTTCGGGGTGTCGGCCGCCGCGGGGCGGTTCCCGCCGCACGCGACCTGGCTCGCGGGCGACGCCTGCGCCGTGACCGTCCCCGTCTTCGTCGGGAGCCCTCCCGTGGCCGGTGCCGACGGCGTGGTGGTGGCGGAAGGCGTCGCGCCGACGGTCGGGTTGTCGTTCTTGTCGAACAGCAGCGCCGCCCCGACGCCGATCGCGCCGAGGCCGACGACGACGCCGACGATCCCGGCCGTGATCTTGCGGCGGCGCTGCGACTGTGTTTGCTCGGCCCTGCGTCGCACGGCGAGCTTCGCGAGGTGGCGTTCCCTGGACCGGCTGGGCATGGCGGGACAGGTTATCGAACGCCCAGCGCCTCGAACGCGAGGCCGTCGAGGATGTCGGTCTCGGACACGAGCGTTCGCTCGTATCCGAAGCGGCGCATGACCTCCACGAGGATCACGGCGCCGGCGACGATCACGTCCCCACGACCGGGAGCCATCACCGGGATCGCCGCGCGGGCGTCGTTCGTCATGCCGATCAGCTCGCCCAGCACGCCCTCGGCC
>JALYLP010000677.1 GCA_030774195.1 Actinomycetota bacterium
CTCCCGGAGGGAGCGCCGGCGCGCCCGCCGGCCTGGTCGGGGGTCGCCCTCGACCGCACCCATTCCGTCGAGCTCGCGTTCCTCGCCGTGGCGACGCTCTACTCGCTGACGTTGCCGCTGAAGTCGAGCATCACGCTGATCGACAGCGCGATCCTGCTGACCCTCTTCGTCCTGTACTCGATCCGCCTGACGAAGGCGCCCGTGCAGGAGCCACATCTGGTCGGCCCGGCCCTCTGGCTCGCGTCGTTCGGTGTGGCCGCGCGGCGGGCGAGCATCATCGCCATGGCCGCCTGGGCGGCGGTCGTGATCGTGCTCAGCGCGGAGCCCTTCGCCCATTCCCTGGTCCAGACCGGCCGCGAGTATGGGATCTCGGAGTTCTTCCTGGTCCAGTGGCTCGCGCCGCTCGCCTCGGAGGCGCCGGAGTTCATCGTGGCCGGTCTTTTCGCCTGGCGGCTCCGGACGGGCCTCGCCCTCGGGGCCCTCGTCAGCTCGAAGGTGAACCAGTGGACGTTGCTGGTCGGCTCGCTCCCGATCGTGTTCGCGATCTCCTCGGCCAGCCGGCACGGGCTGCCGATCGCCGGGACGCAAGCCGGGGAGCTGCTGCTCACCGCGTCGCAGTCGCTGTTCGCGGTGGCGATGTTGGTCAACCTGCGGATGTCCCTCGCCGAGGCCGGCTGGATCTTCGCGCTGTTCTGGGGGCAGTTCGTGGCATCGCTGGTCGGAGGGGAGCACCTGCACGAGGAGGTGCTGCTGGTTGCCTCCGCCGTCTACCTGGTCGCCGCAGTCTGGATCCTCTCGGTGAAGCGCCGCGACGCGCGCTCCCTCCTGCGCGATGGTCTCCGCACGCCGTATGCCGAGATGGTCCGGGGGTGACGTCGCCGCACGCCCGTAGCCTGGACCGGTGGACCCGCAGGCGTTCCTCGATCACCTGACCGCCGATCCGGGCACCGACGGGTCATTGGTGCATGTGCAGGACCTTCCCGCGCGGGCGCCGCTCGTGCGTCCGTTCCCGGCCGATCTACCCGACGTGCTCGTCGGACGGCTCGGGTTGCTCGGGATCGAGGGCCTGTACCCGCATCAGGCCGAGGGGTTGGAGGTGCTCGCGGGCGGACGCGACGTGATGCTCGCGACCGGGACCGCCAGCGGGAAGTCGCTCGTGTACCAGCTCGCGTTCGCGCAGGCCGCCCTCACGGTCCCGAAAGCCACCGCACTGTTCCTGTTCCCGACGAAGGCCCTCGCGCGCGACCAGCTCCGGTCCGTCCGTTCGCTCAAGCTCCCCCAGCTCAAGGCGTCCGTCTACGACGGGGACACGCCGCGGGCGGAGCGCCCGCTGATCCGGACGAACGCGAACCTGGTGCTGACCAACCCCGACATGCTCCATGCGTCGCTGCTCCCCGACCACGCCCGGTGGGCCGACTTCTTCCTCCGTCTGTCGCTCGTGGTGATCGACGAGGCGCACGTGCTGCGGGGGGTCTTCGGCTCTCAGGTCGCGATGGTCCTGCGGCGGCTCCGGCGGCTGATCGCCGCGCACGGGGGCGCCCCGCGGTGGTGCCTCGCCACCGCCACCGTCGGGAACCCGGGAGAGCTCGCCTCCCGGCTCACCGGTCTCGAGGTCGAGGTCGTCGAACGCGACGCGTCCCCGCGCGGCCGCAAGCTCTTCGCGCTCTGGAACCCACCGGTAATCGACGAGGAGACCGGTGTGCGGAGGAGCGCGCTGACGGAAGCCTCGTGGGTGATGGCCGGGCTCGTCGACCGCGGCGCGCGCACGATCGGGTTCACCCGGAGCAGGCGGGCCGCCGAACTGCTCGCCGAGTTCACCCGTCGCGGCCTCTCCGACGCCCAGATGCGCACGCGGGTCAAGAGCTACCGGGCCGGCTACCTCGCCGAGGATCGCCGCGCGATCGAACGGCAGCTCGCGAACGGCGAGCTGCTCGCGGTCGCCTCCACGAATGCGCTCGAGCTCGGGATCGACATCGGATCGCTCGACGCCGCCGTGCTGACGGGCTACCCCGGGACCCGGGCGTCGATGTGGCAGCAGGCCGGCCGGGCGGGACGCCGCGAGGCGGAATCCCTCGCCATCCTCGTGGCACAGGACGACCCGCTCGACCAGTACCTCGCGCAGCATCACGAGGAGCTTTTCGACCGACCGGCCGAGGACGCCGTGATCGACCCCACCAACCCGTACGTGATGGGGCCGCACCTGCGCTGCGCGGCGCGCGAGCTGCCGCTGGCGCCGGATGACGTCGGCACCTTCTTCGGCCCGGACGCCGATTCGTTGCTCGAGCAGCTGATCGCCGATGGCGTGCTCGCGCGACGCAAGGGCGGAACGGTCCACGACGTGGGACGCACCTCACCCCACCGCGAGGTCGACATCCGCGCCGGATCGGGCCACGTCTACCGGATCGTGCTCCAGGGGACCGGCGAGCTCCTCGGCACCTCCGACGAGCACCGTGCGTTCGGCACGCTGCATCCCGGAGCCGTTTACCTCCATCAAGGGGAGCAGTTCCTGGTGCAGGAGCTGAACCTCACCGATCGCGTCGCGGTCGTCGCGGAGGCCGACCCCGACTTCTACACGCAGGCGCGCGACGTCACGGACATCCAGATCGTGGATGTCCGTGAACGCGGCGCGCTCGGCGAGGCCGAGGTGTGGTTCGGCGACGTGCAGGTGACGAACCAGGTCGTCGGCTACGTCCGCAAGCTCGTGTCGACCAACGAGGTCGTCGGGGACCATCCCCTCGCGCTGCCGCCGGTCACGCTCGGCACGCGGGCGACCTGGTGGACGATCCCGGGCAAGCTCTTCGATGCGGCCTCGATCGGTCCGCGCCAGCTCCCCGGCGCGATCCACGCCGCCGAGCACTGCGCGATCGGGCTCCTCCCGCTCGTCGCGACGTGCGACCGGTGGGACGTCGGCGGCGTGTCGACGCCGGTGCACGAGGACACCGGGCTGACCACGATCTTCGTTTACGACGGGTACGAGGGCGGGGCCGGCGTCACCGAGCGAGGCTTCCGCAACGTCGAACGGTGGTTGCACGCCACGCTGGAGCGGCTCCGCGAATGTCCGTGTCGCGACGGTTGCCCGTCCTGCGTGCAGTCGCCGAAGTGTGGCAACGGCAACCAGCCGCTGGACAAGGCCGCGGCGGCGGCGCTGCTCTCCGTTCTGCTCCGCGGGTGATCCGCTCGCGGATCTATTCGACCGTGCACACCTCGCCGAACCGATCGGTGAACGTCTGGCCGGCGTGGGAGTTGGCGGTGTCGATGCCATGGCGCGCGGCCTCGGCGGCGGTGACGAAGGTCACGCGGCCAACGTCTGGGACGTCGCACACCCAATAGACGGTCCGCGGCACCCCAGCGTGCGCGGGGATGATGAGGGTGAGCGTGAGGACGATCGCCGCGACCACCGTTCCGAGGAGTCGCTTCATCGGGGGCCCCTCTCTCCGTGATGAGCCAACGCTACGTCCGGCCGATCGACGGGGTCAACCCGCACATCTCGACCGACAGGCAACCTACGCGAGCCCGCGAGCCGCGTACTCGGCTCCGTACCGCCGCTCCACCATGCGACGGATGATCTCCGCCAGGAGCACCACCAGGAGCGAGGCGAACAGGATGACCGAGGACACCGCGATCAGCTGCGGCAGCTGGCTGGGAACCCGGAGCTGCGCGAAGAGGTAGACCGGCCACGTCGGCTGCGTGCCCACGAGGAACGACGCGATCGCGAACTCGTCGAACGACAGCGTGAACGCGATCAGGAACGCCGAGAAGAGCGCGGGCATCAGCAACGGGAGGGTCACGCGCCGGAACGTCTGCCCGGTTCCCGCACCTAGATCGTGCGCCGCCTCCTCGAGTGAGATGTTGAGCCGCTCGAGCAAGGGCATGATCACCAGGATCACGTACGGCAAGGTGACCACCACGTGGCCGATCACGACCGCATGCAGACCGAGGCCGATGTAGATACCCGCCGTCTCCTTGAGCACCTTGTCGACGAGGGTGAACAACAGCAGAAGCGAGATCCCGAAGACGAGGTAGGGGATCACCAGAGGTGAGAAGAAGAGAGCCGACGTCGCCGCCTTCCCGGGGTACCGCCTCCGGACGAGCGCGAAGGAGGCCAGGATCCCCAGTACGAGGGCGATGCAGCTCGATGCCGTCGCCACGACGGCGCTGCGTCGAAGGGCTTCCAGCAGAAGGGCGTTGCCGAAGAACTTCCCGTACCACTGCGTCGTGAATCCCTGGAGCGGGAACGACGGGTCGCCGTCGTTGAACGAGAAGAGGGCGAGGACCAGGATCGGCGCGTAGAGGAAGACCACGAGCAGCGCATAGAAGAGCCGCATCAAGCGGCGCGCACCCGTCGACGCTGCGGCATCCATCAGGCCGCTACGCTCCTCACGCGGACGTATCGACCGAACAACGCCATGAGCCCCGCGACGACGATGAGCAGGAACATCGCCAGAACCGAACCCGTCTGCCAGTCGGTGCCCCGGGTGAAGAAGTCCTGGATCGCGTTGCCGTACATGTAGCCGCCGGTCCCGCCGACCAGGAGCGGCGTCACGAACTCACCGATCGTGGGGACGAACACGAACACGAAGGCGGCGACCACCCCGGGAAGGCTCAACGGGAGCGTGATCCGCCAGAACGTTCGAAGCCGGCTCGCCCCGAGGTCGCTCGCGGCCTCCAGGAGGCTCGTGTCGAGGTTATCGAGCGAGACGAAGATCGGCAGGGCGACGAACGGGATCCAGACGTAGGCAAGGACCAGGGTGACCGCGAACTGACTGTTCAGCAACCAGGTGACCGGGTGATCCGGGCTCCGGAGGTGGATGGCGGACAGGAACGAGTTGATCACGCCCGAGTCACCCAGGATCACCTCCCAGGCCAGCACCCGGAGCAGGTAGCTCGTCAGGAACGGGGCGATGATCAGCAGCAGCAGGATGTACTTCCGTTTCCTGACGACGAGTGCGAGAAAGTACCCCACCGGATACGCGAGGACCACCACGATCAGCGAAACCGTGAGCGAGATCCGGACCGACTTCCAGAACAACCCCATGTAGACGGAGCCGCCGACCAGGAAGCGCTTCCAGTCACCGAGCGAGAGCACGCCGGCGTCGGTCGGAAAGAGCTTGATCCCACCGACGCTGTAGATGGCGACATAGATGACGGGAGCCAGGAAGAAGAGCAGCAGCCAGAGCAGCGGCCCCGAGAGGAGCCCCGCGGTCGATGCCCGATCGCGACGCCGCCACCGGCGGGCGTCGTCGACACGCTCCACGGGTGCTCAGGCCGCCTTGACCTGACCCCAGTAGTCGGCGTACACGTCTCGCCTCGAGATCCAGGATTCGGCGTGAGACAAGGGCGGAGAGAGCGCGGCTTGGAGGTTGTCGAGGTTCAAGGCCTTCACGACGCCCGGCGGCAGCTTCGAGGTATCGACCGTCGTGTTCGCGTGTCCGAAGTAGTAGTAGCTCTCCAGGAACGCAGCGGTCTTCGCGGCCGACCACGTGTTCGCGTACTCATGCGCGTGGTAGTAGTTCTGCGAGTCCGCGAACAGCCCGATCCCGCAGGACCAGTGGATCCGGCCTTCCTTCGGCTGCATGTACACCGCGTTCATGCCCTGGGCACTGGCGTAGCCGTAGGCGTCCGGCCAGGCGTAGCCGATCCAGACATCGCCGCGCTTGAACTTCAACCAGAAGTCGTACGACAGGTCCCAGTAGAAGCTGACCAGGTCCTTTTTCGAGATCAGGAAGTCTCGCTGCGCCGCGAGCTCGTCGTCGGTCATCGTCCAGGGGTCCGCGACCCCGTTGTAGTAGCCGGCGATCACGAGCATCTCGAGCGTGTTGATCCAGGCGATCCGCTTCGCGTACCGGTCGTCCCAGAGCAAGCTCCACGAATCCTCCGTCGGCTGCACGTGATCCGCGTTGTACATCGGGGCGATGTAGCCCCAGTCCTCGGGGATGAAGTACTGCTGTCCGTTGACCTGGCCGAACTGCTCGAGCAGCGGGCTCAGCTGCGAGTAGTTCTTGATCAGCGACGGGTCCCAGGGCTGGACGAAGCCACCGTCGACGTAGTCCTTGAACCGGTAGGCGCACGGGTGGACGACGTCGTACGGCGCGTTCCCGGTCGCGACCTTCGTGAAGCCGTCGTCGTCGTTGTTGAAGAGGATGAACTTGGGCATGTCGCCGGTCGCCGCCTGGTAGGGATCGGTGAAGACCTGGACCTCTTGCTTCGCGTAGAACTCGCCACCGCCGTATCCGGCCCAATCGAAGACCTTCAGCCCGCCCGGCTCTTGCGCGATCGGAGGCCGGGGCGACCCGCTCGCGGGGGCGGCACCCGTCGACGCCTTCTTGCACGACGCCAGGACCCCGGCACCCGCCGCGATACCCGCGTAGCGGATGAAGTCGCGTCGCCTGAGCCTCTTCGCGATGAGCCGATCGAAGTCGCTCCCCATCTCTCCCCCTTCGAAGTCGCTGCGCGGGCATCCGTATGATGCACGGGCCGGGTCTCGGCGGCCAGTTCCTGGAGGAGATACGTGGTGCGACGGCGTCACGGATGGGCGGTGGTGGCCCTGGCACTGGTCGCGAGCTGCGCTTCCGGGGGTGGGAACCCATCCGGGACCGTGCCTCCCGCGTCCGGCGGATCGGCCGCCTCCGATCTGCCGATCCTGCCCGCGGATGCCTTGCCCGGGTACGTCGTCCACGTCGCCGACCTGGACGCGGCGACGCTCTCGGCAGACGCGCTCGATCCGTCCTCTCTCGATGTGGTCCTCGCCGGCGCCGGGTTCGAGACCGGCATCGAGCGACGCTTCACCGCCCGGTGGAAGCCGGTCACGGAGGTCGTCGTGCGGGCCCTGCGGTTCGCTTCCCCCGATGGGGCGAGCACCTACCTGGCCTGGCTGCGCACACACGCGGCCGACGTATTGGGTTCACAAACACAGGTCTCGGATCCACCGAGCTTCGCCGATGCGATCGCGTTCACGCACGCGCCGTGCACCTCGTGCACGAAGGACACCTTCCAATACTTCGCTGCCTGGACTCACGGCCAGTACGCGTTGACGTTGCTGGTCGGCGGACCACGCGCCGGCCGCTCGACCGCCACGCCGCTCGCCGAGGAGCTCGACGCGCGCGTGAGCGACGACGGCTGATCCGATGGAGCTCGACGCGTTGCACGAACTGGCCACCGGTCTCGACCACCCCGAGGGGATCACGTGGGGTGCGGACGGCCGGGTCTACGCGGGCGGGGAGGCGGGACAGGTCTACGCGATATCCCTCGAGGGAACCGTCGAGCTGGTGGCGTCGACGGGCGGCTTCATGTACGGCGTGACGACCGACGGCGACGGGGCGGTGCACGCGTGCGACTTCGGCCGGGGGGAGGTCGCTCGGATCACGCCTTCCGGCGACGTGGGGACATACTCGAGGGGGACCGCCGATCATCCGCTCCGCGTCCCGAACTTCTCCGCCTTCGACGACGGCGGGAACCTGTACGTCACGGACTCCGGCGACTGGGGCGAGGACGACGGCCTGGTGTTCCGCATCGAACCCGGCGGGACGACCGTCGTCTGGAGCGATGCCGTCCCGCGATTCCCGAACGGCTGCTGCCTGAGCGCGGACGGCCGTTGGCTCTACGTGATCGAGTCCCACGGCCGGTGCGTGACGAGGATCCCGGTCGGTGAGGACGGCTCCGCCGGACCTCCGGAGGTCGTCGTCGAACTTCCGGGTTCCCAGCCGGACGGGATCGCGTTCGCGGACGACGGCACGCTTTTCGTCGGGTGCTACCGGCCGGACCGCGTCTACCGGATCGAACCGGGCGGTGCGCCGGAGATCCTCCTCGAAGATCCCGACGGGGTCGCCCTGAACCAGCCGACGAACGTGGCGTTCATCGGCCCCGAGTTCGACCGGCTGGCGATCGCCAGCCTCGGGGGCTGGAGCGTGGTCGCGGCCGACGTCGGGGCCCGAGGTCTCCCGCTGCGCTACCCGCATCGCTGAGTGATACTCCGAGCTATGAGCATGCCCCCCTACGTCGCGGTGATCGGGGCGAGCAATGCCACGGAGTGGGAGCTCGCGTCCGCGGAGCGCGTGGGTCAGCTGCTCGCGGAGGCGGGGTGCGTACTGGTG
>JALYLP010000678.1 GCA_030774195.1 Actinomycetota bacterium
GACCGGAGCGCGTCGTCGAGGTCAAGTACGACCACATGGAGGGTGAGCGTCTGCGGCACACCGCGCAGTTCGTACGTTGGCGCCCCGACCGCGATCCACGCTCGTGCACCTACGACCAGCTCGAGGAGCCCGTCACCTACGACCTGGCCGAGATCCTCGGTTCCGGAGCGCGACGTGGCCGCTCGCGACGCTGAGTGTCGGCCTGCGGCACCCCAGTGTCTCCCGCGTCAGTCCCTCTTGACGAACGGGGCAACCTCCCACGTGGAGACGAACCACGCGTCGTTCCCGCCGTCGCCGAGGAGCTTGAACGTGAGGGCCTCTGGCGTGATCTGGACGCGAAGCTGGTACTCGCCGTCGATGTTCCCCGTACGCGGGTCGCGGATCGTGAGGATGTCGCCGTCGAGCTCGTACCGGCCGTCGAAGCCCTCGGCTCCGCCCGGATCGAAGATCAGGAGCCGGTCGCCGGTGAATCGGAGTGTGCTCGCGAGCGGAGGCGGCGCCGCCGCGCACGGGTCGAGCGGGTCGGGAGATCCGAGCATCTCGGCGTTGGCTCGGAACCACTGCTCCACGTTGGCGGCCGTCCCGGCGGAGCGCTCGACGGCGGCCACCATCTCGTCGCACGTGTACGTCGCCGTCCAATCGCCCTGGAGCGCGTCCGGCGAGGGCGTGGGCGGAGTCTGGGTCCACGGCCCTGTGGCGAGCAGCACGGACCGGAGCGGGCAGGGGTCGTCGAGTGGCGAGAGCGTGAACACGCCCTCGGCGAGGGCCCACCGATAGGTGCCCTCGGTCTCGCAGCCGTGGCCGACGAGGAGGTCGGTCGTCAGTTCATGACCGGCGACGGAGAACGTCACCGGAGGACCGGGGAGGTCGACGTCCCACGGACCGTTGAGCTCGAGCACCCCGCCCCCGGTGAGCCGCAGCCGGAACTGCCCCGCGACGCCGAGTCGCGTCACGTCGGGGTCGCGGGACGGCAGGCGGGTCTCGTAGGTCCCCGCGACGGCGGAGGGACCGGTGACGATGTCGCGGTCGCGGTTCCGACCGGGGAACGCGGTCAGGACGAGGGCAATCACCCCTGCCATCAACGCGAGGCCGACCACCGTGGTCGCCGCACGACGACGGCGATCCCGGCGGGCCCGCCGCTCGAACATCCGCTCGACCGCGCCGGGCGCGAGCATGACCCGTTGACTCTCTCGCTCCAAGTCGTCGCGCAGGAGCAGATCAGTCATCTGGTCCTCCCAGGTACGAACGCATCGCGGCACGCGCCTGCGACCTCAGCACGCGCGCCGTCACCGGGCGGATGCCGAGGATCTGCCCAGCGTCCTCGGACGAGAAGCCGAGGAGCTCGGTCAACACGACCGCGGCGCGTTGCCGCGGGCTCAGCCGTGCGAGCGCCTCGCCCACGACCGTGCGCGCGTCCGCCGCATCGACGTCGTCACCGCGCGGCGGCGCGAGGGCGGTCCGCAGCGCTCGCGACGCCCGGCGTGAGCGCTTGTTCCACGCGTTGAACGCGGTTCGGTACAGGTACGCCTTCGGATCCTCGACGGCCGCCATCCGATCCCACCGCTCGTAGAGGCTGAGGAACGCGTCCTGCATGACCTCCTCGGCGTCGGCTCGATCCCTCGTCACGAGCCAGAGCCGCCGGAACAGGTCCTCGCTCTCGCGCGCGAAGAACTCGTCGAAGTCGAGCCCGTCCGGCGTTCCCGTCGGGGACCCGTCGGCCTCTTGGGCCGGAACGACGCGCAGCGGCCGTTGCGACATGGCTTCCCACTCGGTCAGAGTCCTCCGCCTCCCGAAACGTTCAGGCTCGCAACGCGAAGCCCTCCTCACGGATCATCTTCCGCCCGGAACGGAGCCGGCGCTAAACGGCCCTCGGCCGGACCAGCTCTTCTTTCTACGGACGAAGGGAGGAAGCTCATGCCACGGACGAGGCGATGGAGGGGATGGAGCGTTCACGGACGGCTCACGGTGTTGGCCTTCGCGGTCGGGATGCTCGCGGCGTGCGGTGGCTCCTCGGGGGCATCGACGCCCTCGTCGAGCGCAGGGGGGACTTCGGCGGATGAAGCCACGGGGACGACCGCCGGATCGGCTCCCCTGGTGGGGCGGTGGATGCAGGTCCATACGTGCGATCAGCTCGTCGCCGGGCTCGAAGACGCGGGCCTCGGCGCGACGGCGCCTGCCATCGTCGGCGACTTCTTCCCCGGTGTCAGTATCGATGAGCTCGCAGCGAAAGAGGACCTGTGCTCGGGCGCCAAGCCGCAGCGGCACTTCCACTTCTTCGACGCGGCGGGGTCCTTCGGGTCGATCGATCAGCACGGGCAGCAGGTGGACGACGGGACGTACGCGATCGAGGGCAAGG
>JALYLP010000679.1 GCA_030774195.1 Actinomycetota bacterium
ACCTAGAGACTAGGCAGCGAGCGCGAACTCGTGGTTGGCGCTTGTGTTGGTCCGGCGTTTAACGTGACATCCGGGATCACGGCCCGCTTCACCCAGACGGTTATCCGTCCGAGTCGAAACCAGTACACCCCCATATGCAGTTGTTCTTCGAAGTATACGGGGCGAACCGTGTCGGTCGGGCGGCGTAGAGTCGCGGTATGAGCTTCGAGGGGTTCGGCCAGGCCACCACGTTCCTCAAGAACCTCGGCCGCGACAACTCCAAGGAGTGGTTCCACGCCCACTACGACGACTACCAGGAGCACCTGCTCGAGCCCGCCATGGCCTTCGTCGAAGCGATCGGGCCGCTCCTTCGCCGGTTCGCTCCGGACACGCAGGCCGTGCCGAAGATCGGGGCGTCCGTGATGCGGATCAACCGTGACATCCGCTTCGCCAAGGACAAGCGTCCGTACAAGGATCACCTCGACCTTTGGTTCTGGCGTGGCGGGGAGAAGAAGGGTGACAACGGGTACTGGTTCCGGCTCACCCCGAAGACCCTCGTCCTGGGCGCCGGGATGCACATGCTGGACAAATCCGACCTCCAGCGGTACCGGGAGGCCGTGGACGACGCCGGCTCGGGGACGGACCTCGCACGCGTCGTGACCAAGCTGGAGCGAGCCGGATACGATATCGGCGGTGAGCGCTACAAGCGCGTGCCCAGCGGCTACCCGCCCGATCATCCGCGCGCCGCGCTGCTCCGACGCGACGGTGTCTCCGCCGGTCGCGAGATGCCGCTGCCGCCGGAGGCAGCCACCTCGAAGTTCCCCTCGTTCTGCGCCGGGCAATTCCGGAAGGTCACGCCACTCGTCGACTGGCTGGCCGACGTGTTCGGCTGAGGGCTACCGCCTCCGGCCGGCCGCGCGCTCCATCTCGCGCTGCGCCTCGCGCTTGGCGATCGACTGACGCTTCTCGTACTTCCGCTTCCCGCGAGCCAGCGCGACCTCGACCTTCGCCATCCCGTGCGTGAAGTAGATGCGGAGCGGGACGAGGGACAGGCCCTTCTCGTTGACCTCGCGAGCGATCTGATCGATCTCCCGCCGGTGCAGGAGCAGCTTGCGCGGCCGGAGCGGCTGGTGCGTGCGCTTGTCTCCCTGCTCGTACGCGGGGATGTGCAGACCTTCGAGCCACACCTCGCTCCCGCGTACACGGCCGTAACAGTCGACCAGCGAGGCGCGTCCCTCACGGAGCGACTTCACCTCGTCGCCCGTGAGCTGGATGCCACACTCGAAGTGCTCGACCAGCTCGTAGTCGTGTCGCGCGCGCCGGTTGCTGGCGACGATCTTCTCGCCCTCGTCCTGCCGGGCCATGGCCGGGAGGCTACACGTCGAGGAAGCGGCGGATGCCGATCGTGCCGGCGACGATCGCGACGCCCGCGGCGGCGATCAAGATCCACGGCGTGATCGCGAGCACGTCACCGTTGCGGATCAGCGGGAGCCACACGATCCTGCCTCGCAGCTGGTCCACGACGAATACCTTCACGAGGAACAGCGTGATGATCGCGAGGGCGGCGCCGACGAGCGCCTCCACCAACCCCTCGATCAGGAAGGGGACGCGGATCCGCCAATTGGTCGCGCCGACGAGCCGCATGATCCCGATCTCCTTGCGGCGCGCGAACATCCCCATCCGCAGCGTGTTGGCCACGAGGACGGTCGCGCTGACCAGCATGATCACGGCGATGAACAACACCCCGTTGCGGAGCACGCGGGTGATGGCCGAAAGCCGGTCGAGGATGTCGCGGAAGTCGAGGACCTTGAGCACACCGGGCTCCGTGCACGTGATGTCGTGGGTCGTCGGATCGGCCTCGCACGACAAGGCCGCCGTGATCTGCGCGTACTGCGCGGTGTCCGCGAGGGTCACCCGGAACGAGGCCGGGTAGACGTCGCACGGGACGTTCTCCGTGATCGCGGGGTTGCTCGAGAAGAGTTCCTTCGCCCGCGCGCAGGCCTCCGACTTGTCCTCGAACTGGACCGACGCGACCGCGGGAAGCTGCTGCAGCTCGGACTGGATGCGTGCCACGGTGTCGGGTTTGACGGGGTCGCTCAGGTAGACCGCGACCTGAACGTTCCCGGTCACGGCCTCGATCACCAGGTTGATCTCGCGAGCGATGATCAGCGCGAGCCCGAACAGGAACAGGGCGATGAACGCGGTCGACATCGCCGCGAACGCCATGATCCCGTTCCGGCGGATCCCGGCCGCGGTCTCGCGGAAGTAGAACTCGATCCGTCGCACAGCCTTAGGAGTACACCCCTCGAGACTGATCCCGGACGACCTTGCCCTTGTCGAGCTCGATCACCCGCTTGCGCATGGCGTCCACGATCGCCTGGTCGTGGGTGGCCATGACCACCGTCGTCCCGATCTTGTTGACCTTGTCCAGGAGACGCATGATGTCGACGCTCGTGTTCGGGTCGAGGTTGCCCGTGGGCTCGTCGGCCAGGAGCACGAGCGGCCGGTTGACGCAGGCGCGCGCGATCGACACCCGCTGCTGCTCACCGCCCGAGAGTTCGTCTGGATAGTTGTTGAGCCTCTCTCCCAGACCTACGTAGTCCAAGATCTCGGGCACCCGGGTGTCGATCACGTGCTTGGGCTTCCCGATCACCTCGAGGGCGAACGAGACGTTCTCGAAGACCGTCTTGTCCTGTAGCAGTTTGAAGTCCTGGAAGACGCACCCGATGTTCCGCCGGAGCTTGGGGATCCCGCCGAGCGACGACAGCCGCACCACGTTCTTTCCCGCCACGAACACCTCGCCGGTGGACGGCTCTTCTTCGCGCAGGAGCAGACGGAGCGTCGTGGACTTGCCGGAGCCGGACGGACCCACGACGAAGACGAACTCGCCCTTCTCGATCTCGATCGAGACCGCTTCGAGGGCAGTGACGCCGTTCTTGTACGTCTTCGTGACGTTCTGGAGGCTGATCATGTTGTTGCGCAGTGAGGGAAGGGTGCGGGATCGACCCACCCTATCAGAGGGTCGTCGCGCTTCTGTGGAGGTTCGGGACCTATCCGCGTCATGCGGAGGCGCGCCGGCGGAGCTCTGCCTCGATGAAGCGATCGAGATCCCCTGCCAGCACCCGCTGGGGGTCCCCGACCTCGACGTTGGTGCGGTGGTCCTTGACCATCTGGTACGGGGCGAGCACGTAGGACCGGATCTGGGAGCCGAAATCGACGGCTTTCCGTTCGCCGCGGATCTCGTTCATCTGCTCCTCGCGCTTGCGGCGCTCGAGGTCGGCCAGTCGAGCCTTCAGGATGCTCATCGCGGTCGCCTTGTTCTGGAGCTGCGAGCGTTCGTTCTGGCACGCCACCACGATGCCGGTCGGGAGGTGGGTGATCCGTACGGCCGAGTCCGTGGTGTTGACCCCTTGTCCGCCCGGGCCGCTTGAGCGGTACACATCGATGCGAAGGTCCTGCTCGTCGATCTCGAATCCCTCGGCCTCCGACGCGTCCAACGCGGGGATCACGTCGAGCGACGCGAAGGACGTGTGCCGCCGCTTCTGCGCATCGAACGGACTGATCCGCACGAGCCGGTGGACCCCACGCTCGGCCGACAGCAGCCCGTAGGCGTTGGGTCCGTGAACGGTGAAGGTTGCGGACTTGATACCGGCCTCGTCGCCGTAGTGCACCTCGTCGACCTCGACCTTGAAGCTCTCTCGCTCCGCCCACCTCGTGTACATCCGAAGGAGCATGTCGGCCCAATCCATGGACTCCGTCCCCCCGGCGCCCGCTTGCACGGTACCGATCGCGTCGTGCGCGTCGTACGGACCGGACAGGAGCGCTGCGAGCTCCACCTTCTCCAGGTCGATCTCGAGCGCGGCCATGGTCTGCTCCAGCTCGTGCTGGAGGTCGAGGTCGTCCGATCCGGTCAGGAGCTCGTCGATCGCGGTCGCGTCGCCGAGTCTGCGCTGCAATGCATCATGGCGATCGACTTCGGCAGTCAGTCGCGCGAGCTTGGATGTGACCTGCTGACCATGCGCAGGGTCGTCCCAGAGCGACGGGTCGGAAGCCTGCTGTTGCAGCTCGTCCAGCTGGGCGCGTTTGCCGTCGACGTCAAAGGAACCCCCTTGCCGCCTCGACGCGCTCGGAGATGGCCCGCAGCCGTTCGGTGTGCTCGCT
>JALYLP010000680.1 GCA_030774195.1 Actinomycetota bacterium
GCCGACATATGGGGTATGAGGACGTCTTCCCCTATCTTCGCGCGCCGCTTCCGTAGCCGGCTCACCCGGTTGCAAGACGAGGAAGGGTTCACGCTCGTCGAAGCCATGGCGGCGCTGTCGATCCTCGCGATCGGGATCTTCGCCGCCGCGCAAGCCTTGACGGCCGGGTTGCTCACGACCGGGCTCTCGCGCCAGAAGCTCGCCGCTCGCTCCGCGCTCGATCAGCAGATGGAAGACGCCCGGACGCTCAACTACGACAACCTCGTCCTGTCCGACGCATCGCCGCTCACCCACTCGACGACCTCGACGAACCCCGACTACTGGGTCGACCAGAACGCTCAGACGTACGACCCGGACGGTTCGGGCCCGCTCACCGCAGAACCGTTGGTACGGGTCGCCGGAGCGTCGCCGGCGCTTCAGCACTACCAGAACCCGCTCGTCGTGGGGAGCACGACATACACCGTGTATCGGTACGTCACGTGGGTCGACTCACCCACGGACGGGACCGTAACCGCAGGTAATGATGCCGCCGACGGGAACCATGACGGCGTGAGCGACGCCGGCGGACAGGACGAGAAGCGGGTGACGGTCGTCGTCACGTGGAACGATGAATTCGGGCGCGGGACAACGAGCCAAACGCAGTCGTCCCTCTTCACGGACGGGAAGGTCGTCTACACGGCGCCCGCCAAGAACACACCGCCGACCGTGAGTTGCCCCAGCGTGTCGAGCATCACCGACCGAACCGTGACCCTCTCCGCCGTGACGTCCGATCCCGACGGAACGATCGCGAGCGTGGGTTGGACCTTCAATAGCGGCTCGACCGTGCTCGGCACGGCCTCCGGGACGACCGCCACGTTCACGTTCCCCGGATACGCGACGTACTCGATCGTGAACACGGTGGTCGACAACGGTGGCGGCTCCTCGACGAACAGCTCCCTGAACTGCAGCGTCACGACGGTGAACCCGTTGATCGGGAACGGCGGTCCGGACGGGACGGTCGTGATCGCCGGCGGGGCGACGTATACCAACACCACGATCGTGACGCTCACGATCGCGAAGACCGGCGGCGGCAACCCGACGCAGATGCAGTTGTCGAACGACGGGACGACGTGGAACCCGAAGGTCGCCTTCAACACCTCGGCGAGTTGGACGCTCCTGACCGGTGAGGGGACGAAGACGGTCTACATCAGGCTCTTCGACTCGAGCGGGCGCTACGGAACGGCTACGAACGACACCATCGTCCTCGACACGACCCCCCCGGGTGCCCCGACGAACTTCGTGATCGCGTCCTCGTCGACGTCAGGATCGAACAAGACCCTCACCTTCACGTGGTCGGCGCCTTCGGGCGTGGCCGACCTCGGCGGCTATCGCGTGTGGGGCCGGCTCATCACGTCCACTGGTGCATTCTCCCTCGTGTGCGACACCTCGAGCACGACGTGCTCACACACTCACAAGAAGACGGACACCTATGAGTACTACGTACAGGCGTATGACCTCGCGACCAACGTTGGTCCGCAGAGCGCCGCGCCGAACCCGACCGGCTGAGGCCGGGTTCACGCTGGTCGAGCTTGCGGTCACCATGATGGTGATGGGGATCGTCGCGACCGCCGTGATCGCGGTTGCGATGCGTACGTTCACGACGACCGCGACCATCACCAACCGTCGGGACGTGCTCGCGGACGGCCGGATCGCCTTGGACCGTGTCTCCAAGCAGCTCCGGCAGGGCGAGTGGGTCGACCAGACCGGGAGCACCGCGTCTTCGATCACGTTCTCCGGCTACATCGACGGAGAACCTCAGACCATCGTGTGGGAGGTGACCGGCACGTCGGCTCCGTACACCCTCGAGGAATCTCAACTCGGCGGTGCGAACCTCGTCCCGATCCTGTCATCCCTCACGGACAGCAACGTCTTCACCTACACGACCCACGGAGGGGTGGTCGACCAGGTCACCGTACGGCTCTCGCTCGGGACCGATACATCCACCATCCTGCTCAGCACGGACGTGGAGCTTCGGAACGCGGAAACGTAAGGAGACCTACGTGATGACCCGGTTGATCCGACGTTTGCACCATGAGGAGGAGGGCTATTCGCTCGTGATCGCGATCCTCTTGCTGTCGGTGATGATGATCTTGCTCGTCGTGGCCCTCGACGCGGGGAACGCTTCGCTCAGTCAGTCGAGCAAGTCGCTCGAATGGAGCAAGGCCCTCACGGTGGCGGAGGCGGGGGCGAACGACTCGATCACACGGCTCGGCGAGAGCCGCACGGCCACGAATCCGTGCGCGATGTTGACGTCGACCGTCTGCACGGGCGGCGGCGGGCAATACCAGGTGGCTTGGACGCAGAGCGGGAGCAAGATCATCGTCACGTCGATCGGCTACTACCCCACCAAGACGGCGCCCAAGTTCAAGCGAGAGGTCCAGATCACGTACGAGCCCGTCCCGTCGTTCAAGTACGCGATCTTCTCTCAGACCGCGCTGACCATCGCGAACGGCACGACGATCATCGGCGATATCTACTCGGATGGAGACGTTTCAGTGGGTGGGGGGGCGACCATCTGCGGAAGCATCCAGTCTTCGGGCGGTAGCGTGACCCTCCAGAACGGCAGTCAGGTGTTGGCTGCTTACCCCACGTACGACTGCTCGGGGAAGTCCGGAAAGGTCTGGACCGGTGGCCCTACAGGCATCGTGGGTGCCAGCAACGTCACGATAAGTGGCGACGCGATCGCGGGCGCGCCTTCCACGACCACATGCAGCGCCCTCTCGAGCAACTACGCGATCGCGACAAGCGGCGGGGGAAACATGACGGTGAACGGGGCAGCCAAGGCCTGTGGCAGCATCTCCAACGTGACGGGCGCGACGTCGATGACCGCGGGCACCGCGTCGATCGCCCCCGTGCCTGTTTCCTTCCCGCCGTTCGTGTTCGACCCGAACAACTACCCATCGTCCGGGACCGACCCGCTCCGGCTCCAGTGCTACCCCTCCGGCGGCACCTGTGGCTCCAACGACTCGAGCACCGCGATCGGTGACTTCAACGCCTACATCGCAGTGCATAAGACCTCGCTGACGGGCACGTTCGCAGTCTGGCAGAGCGCGGCCCATCCGATGAACACGAGCCAGGTGTGCGACACCGCGTCCACAACCCAGATCTGCCTGGACGGCGTCACGCTCGGTGGTGACTTCACGCTCATCACCAACGCGCCGGTCGACTTCGGCAACACCTCGACGATCTCCACGACGTCATCCTCGGTATCCGCAGACATGACCGTCGTTTCGACCTATCAGCCGACCTCGGGCACCACGTGCAACGTGAACGGCGGTGATTGCAGCATCTACGGGCAGAACTCGGTCCAGTTCAACGGGGGCGACGTGTCCAACCCGGACGATGGCGTGGTCGGGCTGCTGTACACGACCGGGAAGATGGCGTTCAAGAACCACCCCAACAGCCAGCCTCCGGGCGAGGGGGCACTGTACGCGGGAAGCATGGACCTGGCGAACAACTATCCGATCATCTACAACTCGCGGATCGAGCGGGTGCTCGGCTTCGGCACGACCTTCGAGCAGACGCTCTGGCAGGAGCTCAACGTCTAGCCTGGGCCGCCGTCGACGGTAGGGTTCGCACCAGTGGTCTGGCTCGCTGCGATCGTCGCGTTCCCGTTCGGGCTGGCGCTCGGCAGCTTCATGACCGTCGTCGCGGAGCGGGTGCCGGCGGGGGAGTCGGTGATCAGCCCCCGCTCTCGGTGCCCGAGCTGCGGGGCCGAGATCGCCAACCGCGACAACGTGCCCGTCTTCGGTTGGGTGATCCTCCGGGGACGGTGTCGGAGCTGCGGTTCGCGGATCTCCGCGAGGTACCCCCTGCTGGAGATCTCGACGGCGCTGCTGTTCTCGGGCGCGTTCCTCGTCTACGAGAGCGTGTGGGTCGGGGTCGCGATCGCGTTCCTGTTGATGCTGATGCCGGCGATCGCCGCGATCGACATCGAGCATCGGATCATCCCGAACCGGCTGATGTACCCGGCACTCGTTGCGTTCCCCGCTTACCTCATGATCGCCCGGCTACTCGGCGCGCCGGTCGACCTCGTCCGGATGCTCATCGGGTTCGCGTCGTTCGGAGGGGCCCTGTTCGTAGTGGCGTTCGTCTCTCGGGGTATGGGGATGGGCGACGTGAAGCTGGCAGGCCTCATCGGGTTGGTGCTCGGCTCACTCGGCCTTCGATACGTCGGGGTGGCCGCCGGCGCGGCCATCGTCCTCGGCGGTGTCGGCGCCATCGTCGCGTTGATCATCGGGCGTGGACGCAAGGCCGCGATCCCGTTCGGTCCGTACCTGGCGGCAGGGGCCGTCGTCAGCGCATTCTGGGGAGCCCAGATCGCGGACTGGTACCTCAGGACGTTCCTCGGCGTCTAGCGCCGTCGCTGGCGTTTGGCGCTGTCGCTTAATGGTGCTTTGCGGGTCGAAGGTCCGATGACAGACTCCGGACGTGGACGACCTTTCCTCCGAGCCGCGATCTTCCGTGCAGGCGTCGCGCACGGCGGGGTTCATCGTTGCGTCGGTTGGTGCGCTGCTGATGGGGGGCGGAGCGACAGCGACCTGGATCACGGTGGGTATCGCCAACGAGTCTGCGCACACCCCGATCCGGGGGACCGACCTCCCGGACGGGGTTGTCGTACTGCTCTGTGCGATCTTGGCTTTGGCCGCGGTGATCGCGACTCGCATCGCCGGGTCGTCGAGCGCACGGAAGGCCTTGGGCGCGTTGGTGGCGGTCGCCGGCCTGGTCGCCGGCACGACCGGCGCCGCATTCCTGGTCGGCGGGAAGGACCGTGATACGGTGATCGAAGCGCTGGGCATCCCTCGGGACATGTGGTCGCAGTTCGGTGCCTTCCGAGACCTCGGCCCCGGGGCCTACCTGGCCCTGATCGGGGGCCTCTTCGGTGTCTTCGGCGGCCTGATGATGATGCTCTGGGCAGTGACTGCGGACCGCGGCCGGCCTGACGCTGCCTGAGCGGGTCGTCGCTGAACACCCCCGAACAGGCGTTCGACCTGCGGAAATCACCCCTTCGGGATGTTTGACTTGCCCTGACCCCTGGTGTTTCGTGAGCCTGCTTTCGGGGCTACCTGAGCTTCGATGAACACTATGTGGCAGATGTGGCACCTGTGACACAGGTGCCACATCTGGCCTCGGAAGGTTCAGGCGAGACGGGTTCGGATCGGAGAACGGCGGATGGCGATCGGCGACTCCAAGGCCTTCGTCCCCGGTGGAGGATCGCTCCTCACGGTCGGCGAGGTGGCCGCCGCGATGCGCGTTTCGAACATGACCGTTTATCGCCTGATCAAAGGTGGCGAGCTCGCTGCCGTCCGTGTCGGGCACAACTACCGCATCCGCGAGGGTGACGTCGAGCGCTACCTGACAGAGCGCTCCGTCCATGTGGAAGGGGCTTGAGTGGCGAAGGGTCGGATCGGGCTCGACATCGGGTCCACCGCCGTCCGCGCGACTGAGCTCTCGGCCGGGTCGCAGCCGACGGTCGTTCGCGCTGCCCAGGGCCCGCTGGCTCCCGGTGCGGTCGAGAACGGCGAGGTACGCGATCCCCTTGCCGTCTCGGATGCCCTCCGCGAGCTGTGGAAACGGGGCGGGTTCAGCAGCGGCCAGGTGTGGCTCGGGGTCGGGAACCAGCGTGTGATCGTCCGCGAGATCGCGTTGCCGTTCCTCCCGGAGAAGGAGCTGAAGGCTTCGCTCAGCCTCCAGGTGCAGGAGTTCATCCCGATGCCGGTCGACGAGGCCGTCTTGGACTACGACCCGATCGGCGAGTTCGAGCAGGACGACCGGAAGATGCTCCGGATGCTCCTGGTCGCCGCGCAACGCGCGATGGTGGACCAGGTCGTCCAGGCGGTGACGGGAGCGGGGCTGGAGCCCATGGGGCTCGACCTGATCCCGTTCGCTCTGGTCCGCGCGGTCGGGACGCCCGATGTATCCATGGACCTCGAAGAGGGCGGCGAAGAGGCGATCATCGACATCGGCGCCCACGTCACGAACATCGTGGTGCACGACCGCGGCGATACGAGGTTCGTACGCATCCTCCCGAGCGGCGGCCGGGACGTGACCACCGCGATCGCGAGGGCGGCGGGCGTCGACGACGCCGTCGCGGAACGGCTCAAGCGAGGCGAAGACGTCGACAGACCGGTCGCCCCGGACAGGCCCGAACCGACCGACGGTTCCGAGGGACCGACCGCCCCCGAGGCAGGGGCGGCGCCACGGCCTCAGCAGGTCCGGCAGGTCGCGCTCCAGCGAGCCGCGGCGTTCGTCGATGAGATCCGGTCGTCCCTTGAGTTCTACACGGCGCAGGCGCGCGAGGCTCGGATCGCGCGGGTGCTGGTGACGGGTGGGGGCTCCAAGCTCGAGGGCCTGATCGATCTGATGCGCCAGCGCATCCCGGTCCCGGTCGATCCCGGTCGCGTGTTCCAGCACGTGCCATCCGAGCTCGAGGAATCCGAGGAAGCGATGGCGGCGGCGGAGCCGTTCTTCGCCGTATCGATCGGTCTCGCGATCCCGGGGAGGGTGTGATGAGCCAGGTCAACCTCCTGCCTCCCGACATCCTCCAGGGACAGCGGTATCGCCGGCTGACGTTGACCGTTTTGGCGGCGGGCGCCATCATCCTCGCGCTGATCGTGGCCTTCTTCCTGGTCCAGGTCGGCCGACTGGGGTCGGTCAACGGCGACATCGCCGCCAAGGAGCAGTCGAACGCCCAGCTGCAGAGCCAGATCGACTCGTTGCAGAAGTACGACGACCTGCAGGTGCAGGCGCAGCAGGCGCAGAGCCAGCTGGATGCCGTCTATGCGGGAGAGGTCTCGTTCTCCGGGATGTTGATGGACCTCTCGCGGGTGATCCCGAGCGACGCCTATCTGAACACGTTCTCGGCGACGCTCGCCGGGCCAACGCCGGCGACGGGGGGCACGACGACGACCACCACCCCGTTGATCGGCACGATGACCACCGGCGGGGAGGCGATCGGGTTCGACTCGCTGAGCATCTGGCTGACGCGGCTGGAGCTGGTGCAAGGTTGGGTGAATCCGTGGATGCCGACCATCGCCGCCGACCCCGCGGTACCGAACGCGTACACGTTCACGACCAGCGTCGACCTGACCCAAGACGTCGAGACGCCGCGGGGAAGAGGCGAGGTGACGGCCGATGGATAACCGCCGCGCGCCGCTCTACGCGGGCCTGGCCGTCGCCGGGGTCGCGATCCTGATGGTGCTGCTGCTGGTCCTGCCCAAGATGGGCCAGGTCTCGCAAGCGCAGGACCAGCTGGATCAGGCGCAGCGCGATCAACAGACGCTCGAGTCCCGCAAAAGCGCTCTGGAGGACGCGCAGGCTGCCGCGCCGCAGGCACGCAAGACGATCGCCGAGGTCCAGAAGCGGATCCCGGCGACCGCCGAGGAGCCCGGTCTCATCCTGTTGCTGCAGCACGCGGCGATCAATGCCGGGATCGATCTGGTGTCCCTGTCGCCCGGCACCCCGATCTTCGACACGACCTCCGGCCTCTCGAAGATCGCCGTCGGCGTCAGCGCCACGGGCACGTACTTCGACGTGACGAACTTCATGTATCAGATCGAGACGCTGCCGCGAGCGGCGATCGTGACCAACCTGAGTCTCGCGCCCGGAGGGACGGGCGCGACGGGCGAGCCCCAGCTGACCCTGACCGCGGCGATCCAGACCTACACGAGCGACACGAGCGCGGGACCCGGCTCGGAGCCCGGTCCGACCTCCGGGGGGACCGGGTAGCCATGCCGATCTCCGACAGGGACAAGCGGACGCTGAGGATCGGCGGGATCGTGGCCGGTGTCCTCATCGTGGGGCTCGTCCTGTTCAACGTACTCAACGGCGGTGGCGGGACGGAGACCGCGCTTCCACCGACCGGGGCGCGATCGGCGACCCCTACCGCCACCCCCACCGTTGCGCCGACGACCACCCCGACACCCGTCGCGGTGTTCACCGGGCGTGACCCGTTCTCGACCCCTCCGCAGTTCCTGGTCGCCAGCGCCACGTCGGGGACGGGCTCCTCGAGCTCGAGCAGCTCGTCCGGTTCAGGCTCGTCGAGCTCCACCTCGACGCCCACCTCGCCGACACCGACGCAGCCTGGTGGTGGGTCTAGCCAGAACCTCGGCGGTCACACCGTGGTGCTCCTGGACACCTTCAGGGTGAGCGGGACCGATCGGGCACAGGTGGAGATCGACGGCGTCGTCTACAACGTCGCCGTCGGCGAGCGCTTCGGACCGGGGAACCGGTTCGAGCTGCGGTCGGTCTCCGGGAACTGTGGAACGTTCGTGTTCGGCGATGAGTCGTTCACGCTCTGTATCACCCCGTCGAAGTAGACGCGGGGCGAAGCCCGGCGGCCCGCCCACGGGGGGAGCGGTCGCCGGTTGGCGGGGGCGGCCC
>JALYLP010000681.1 GCA_030774195.1 Actinomycetota bacterium
GCTACCAGTGGGCTCGGGTCGTGCCGCGTGCATGGACCCGCTACTTCGCGGAGATGTGCGACGCCGACCTCGCCGACGAGTTGCCGGAGTCCTGGATCGAGGAGGCCGAGCGCCGGCTCCGGGCCGAGGTGCCCGCGACCTTGTCGGAGCCAGCGCTCGGGCCAGGCGAAGGGGATGCGGCCGCCCGCGCGGTGATCCATTCGTTGGAGGAGGCCCTTGCGCTTTGACGGCTCGGACCAAGCTGGTGTGCACGCTCGGTCCGGCGAGCTCGACGCCGAAGATGGTCCAGGGGCTCGTTCGGGCGGGCGCCTCGGTGTTCCGGCTCAACTTCTCGCACGGGACGCCGCAGGACCACGAGCGGCTGGTCGCGCTGGTGCGTCAGGCGGAAGAGGCAGCGGGGCGGCCCCTCGCCGTCCTCGTCGATCTGCCGGGGCCGAAGGTGCGGCTCGGGCAGCTCGACCCCGATCCGATCGTGTTCAGGCCGGGCCAGCGATTCGAGCTGCGTCCGGACGGCCCCGGGGACGAGACCGGCGCACCCACGACGTACCCGGGGCTGGCGGGCGACCTGCGGCCCGGCGACCGTGTCCTGCTGGCCGATGGTGCGGTCGAGCTCTCCGTCGAAGCGGTCAAGGACGGTGCCGTGCGTACGCGCTGCGTCGCCGGGGGCGTCGCGCGGTCGGGGCAGGGCGTGAACGTTCCCGCCGAGCGGCTCGGTCTGCCTGCCGTCACGTCACGAGACCGGGATGGGCTCGCACGGGCGTTCGCGCTCGAGGTCGATCTGATCGCCCAGTCCTTCGTTCGCGGGCCGGAGGATGTACGCGAGCTGCGCTCCCTGATGGGTTCGCGCAGCCTCCCGATCATCGCGAAGATCGAGACGCGACCGGCCGTCGAGGGCGTCGCCGGGATCCTCGAGGAGGCCGACGCGATCATGATCGCCCGGGGTGACCTCGGGGTGGAGCTTCCCAATGAGGAGATCCCGTTGATCCAGAAGGAGCTCGTTCGCGCGGCACGGGTGGCGGGCAAGCCCGCGATCGTGGCGACCCAGATGCTCGAGTCGATGATCCATGCTCCCCGGCCGACGCGGGCGGAGACGACGGACGTCGCGAACGCGGTGCTCGACGGCGCCGACGCCGTGATGCTCTCCGGTGAGACGGCGATCGGCGACTATCCGTTCGAGGCGGCCGCGACCGCGACGACGATTACCTCGTACGCTGAATCGCGCGGCGGACCCTTCCGTGCGATCCCGGCGGCGCGGCACCACACGACCGCAGGCGCCGCCGTCGCGCACGCCGCGGCGTCGATCCAGGCCGGTGAGCTCGGCGTGGTAGCGATCACGTGCTACACGGAGACGGGACGCACCGCGAAGCTGCTCTCAGCGGAACGACCGGGCGTGCCCGTGTACGCGTTCATACCACCCGTCGACGTCCGGCGCGCGATGTGCCTGCTCTGGGGGGTGGAGACCCTGCCCGCTCAGGTCCCTGACGACACCGACGGGATGATCGCGTTGATGGACGAAGGCCTGCAGAGCCACGGATTGGCGCGCCGCGACGATCTGGTCGTGATGGCCGCCGCTTCGCCCACCGGTCGCACCACGACGAACATGCTCAAGATCCATCGCGTCGGGTCACCGGTGCGCTGAGCCGCTTCGCGCCGGATCCGAACGGGGTGTGTTCGGGGCATGGGATATGCGGCTCGCAAGGCGCATCTGGCCGACCAGGCGCACCCGACCTGGTGGCAGCGGCTCCGACGCCGGCTGCGACACGGAACGCCCGAGTCTGAAGACTGATCGGCCCTCACGGACCGGCGCCGCTCATCGCATCGATCAACGACTCGAGCAACCAGCTGAGGTACGCGTACAGCTCGAACGTGGAGCGCCGCTCGGGGTCGCGCGCGAAGTCGGATGGATCGGAGTCCTCCTGCACGTCCAAACGTGTTCCCAGCACGAGTCGAAGATCGTTCACCGCACGCATGCAGGCGAGCACGTCCTCCTCGGTCAACACCCGTGATCCCGCGCACCGTTCGAGGACGTTGAGCTGCTCGAGCTTCGTCGCGAGGAGGCCGTCGCCGACCTTCCGTTCGTACTCGAGCTCCTCGATCGGGTCGTCGGTCCGAGCCGGCGGGAACAGGCGTTGGAGGCTCGGGTCCGACGAGGGCGTCTCAGCCGTCAGCAGCGCGCGGAAGTCCCTGGCGAGGTGCGTCAACACGTCGCGCTCGTTCTTCGCCAGGTTCCACCCGAACGTGCCATCGGCACGACGACGGAGCGCAACACGGCCACCCACGTCTCACCGATCCTTCTGCATCGTCGCCCAGAGGCCGTAGCCGTGCAGCGCCGAGACGTGCACCTCGCATTGCTCCTTCTCGCCCGATGCGACCACGGCCTTCCCTTTCGTGTGGACATCCCACATCAGCTTCTCGGCTTTGGCCTTCGGATAGCCGAACAGCTTCTGGAACACCCAGGTCACGTAGGACATCAGGTTGATCGGGTCGTTCCAGACGATCACGATCCACGGGATGTCGGGCTCGACGACCTCCTCCGATCCGGGCCGTCGGACCTCCGCGGGGGCCACACCGCCACTCATGGACGCGCGTCCTCGCGGCTCGGGTCGGGCGGCGGTGCGGACGGGGTCGGTGGTGTCCGCCCGCGTGCCCGCCGCACTCCCCAGCGGTAGAGCGGAGGCGTGAGGACACGGAACACCTGGAACGGACTGATCCATCGAGGGATCGAGTACTCGGGCGCGATACCGTTCCGCACGACCTTGACGACCGCTTCGGCCACGCGGTCGACCTCCAGGAGGACGGGCGACGGGACGTTCGTGTGCGGGAAGCCCTCCGTGACGATGAAGGCGGGGTTCACGCTCGTCACGAGGACGCCGTCGGGTGCCGTGTCGTAATTGAGGGATTCGCTGAACGCGACGACCCCGTGCTTGGTCGCCGTGTACACCGCCGACCCGGGCGTAGCGAACCTGCCGGCGAGCGACGCCATGTTCACGATATGCCCGCGCCCCCGCGAGATCATGCCCGGAAGGAACGCGCGCGTCCCGTACATGACCGCGAGCAGGTTGATCCGAACGACCGCATCGATCTGCTCGTACGAGAGCGAAGCGAACGAGCCACCGCCCGGGATGCCGGCGTTGTTGATGAGCACGTCGGTGGGTCCGAACGCCTGTTGGATCACGCCCGGGAGGCGCCGGATCTGCTCGGGGTCTCCGACATCGCACGGGAGCGCGAGCGCCGTCCCTCCGGCCCGATCGATCCTGTCCGCCAGCGCTTCCAGGCGGTCCCGGCGACGGGCCGCGAGCACCAACCTCGCGCCGCGCTTGGCGAAGGCCACCGCCGTGGCCTCGCCGATCCCCGCCGAAGCACCGGTGACCACCACCACCTTGCCTCGAAGCTCCAAACGACCTCCCTCGCCTACGCTGATACCCAGTGCCATCCGACGTTATCGAAGCCCACGTCAGTCGTCTGCCGCCCCTCGCGGAGGACGACTGGACCCCTCGCGTCATCGATCGGACGGAACTGGAACGGGCCCTCCTGGCCGGCGGCGTCGCCGGGACCGCGACCCACCCCATCGACAACGTCCGCGGGAACATCCAGAAGCTCCTGGATCACGACCCCGACAAGGAGTTCGGGCTCAGGGGTCTCCAAGAGGGGATGACGCTCGACCGCGTGCTCGGGCTCGTGGAACGAGCGGCCGGCGCCCCCATCGATCGCGACGCCCGGTTCGGTCCCGTCGACATCCGGGCCCGTCCGGTCGTCGACGCGAGCCTCGCGGCGGGGGAACGGCTCGCGCGGGCATGCGAGACCGGCGAGACCATCGTGTTCGCGACCGGTCATCCGACCGGACTCGCGTACCTGTACCACGAGCTCGCGAGCGAGCTGGCCAGACGAGGTGCCACGATCCTCGTCCTCGGCCGGGGCTTGCGGTGGCGTGACCCCAGCCTCGATCACGACTGGTTCATCGAGCATTTCGACGGCGTCGCGATGCTCAGCGACGGACGCGCGCCTCGTCACACGCATAAGCCCGATGCGATGGAACGGATGCTCGCCGAGGAACGGCCGGATCTCGTCTTTGCCGACCACGGGTTCGCAGGAGCCGCGATCGAGGCGGGTGTCGAGACGATCTCGATCGCCGACGTGAACGACACCGCGTTGCTGGTGGCGAAGGCGCAGGGCCGGACGAACCACGTCCTGGTCTTCGACGACCACGTGGATCCGAACGCCTACTGGCCCGTGTTCCTCGCGCTGACCATGGAGGAGTCCTGACCTGCGGCGATGCCGCCGGGTCTAGACGCCGTCTCCCATCTGCCCCTACCATCGCGACACCCATGAGAGCACCCTTCACCGAGGCTCGGCTGTTGACCGTGAACGAGGTCGCTGGCCTCCTTCGCGTATCCAGGATGACCGTCTACCGGCTGATCAAGGAAGGGCAGATGCCCGCGTTGCGGGTCGGCCGGAGTTACCGCCTCCGCGAGGACGACGTCGACGACTACCTGAGCAAACGCTACACCGAAGCGATGTAGCGGCCCCCTACAGCCGGGACCTCCGCGATCGTACGGAGGACCCACGATGAACGAGCACGAGCAGCTCGTCGATCAGGCGGCGCGGCACGCCCGCTCGGTCCTGTTCCTCGGCGGGCTCGATTCCGGCAAGAGCACCCTCGCGCGGGCGACCGCCGCGTTCGCGT
>JALYLP010000682.1 GCA_030774195.1 Actinomycetota bacterium
GGCGTCGACGAGATCCACAAGCCGTTGGACGGCTGCTTTGAGCTCGTCGATCGAATCCTCTCGGATATGGGAATGGTCGATGTACACGATCGGCTCTGAGCCGCCGCCTGTGCCGTGACCCGACATGGGACCCCCATTTCAACTACGCCTTGTGTACCTCAGCGCATTTCGTCGTGCCTGCCGCCGCGGTCGCACGTTCCAACTCGATCTGGGTCGCTTTGAGGTCATCGGTTGCTGCGACGAACGCCTCGGTGTCGCCGGCCTTTGCCGCTGCAACCTGGTCCGCGTTGCCTTGGACGATCCTTTCGATGGCTGCGAGCACTTCGCTCCACGCCTGACGGCCGGTTGGCGGCGAACCGAGAGCCCTCAATCCATCGAGCCACGCTTCGAACGTGGGAGCGACTTGGTCCTCGAGCCAGACCGCCACCTCCGGGAACGCAGATGGATCGGGATGAGTTGGATCGAAGTCGGGGACAGGGAACGCGCTCCATCCCTGCTTGGCTTCGAGCGCACTCTGACACACAGCGGTGGCACGTGCGGCGAACGCCTGGCCGACCGCGGGAGGCGCCTGGGTCGAGCTCTTGCTGCTGCAAGCCGACATCGCGACGATCGAGAAGACGAGGGCGAGGGGGAGGAGAGCTCGCCGGCGTGGCATATTCCCGCTCCTCGGGCTTCGGTTCATCGCGCTCCATCATTCTGCGTCGTCCAGGCGAGGGCAATCCGCAGGCGGGCTCTACGTGGATGTCGCCTGACCACATGCCTTAGGGTGCCTTCCTCGGATTGAGGGGGGCACCACCGATGCAAGCCGACGAGATCCGCTTCCTGTTCGCGTACGATCGATGGGCGACCCGCCGGCTGCTCGGCGTCCTGGACGGTCTCGACCCGGCGCTGTGGGCGCGGACGGACGTCGTGGGCGAGCGGGGTCTGGGAAGCATCCTCGTCCACCACCTCGGCGCTTCCCAGCGCTGGCGCATCGGATTCGAAACGCAGGGCACCGACGAAGGACCCGAGCCGGAACTCGAGCCATTGCCGACGATCGACGAGCTGCGCGAACGTTGGGAGGCGGAGTGGGCCGCGGTCGATGCGTGGTTGCCCACCCTGACGGACGACTTCGTCGCGTACGTCCACGACGGTGTGCCCGTTTGGCAGATGCTCGTACACGTTGTGAATCACGGGACGCAGCACCGAGCCGAGGCGGCGGCGCTTCTCACCGGCGAGGGCCGATCGCCGGGCGAGCTCGACCTGATCAACTACGCCGAAGAACGGGCGGACGGCAGGAGTTGAAGGTCAGCGCTCGAGCAGCCGCATCTGCTCCTCGTTGTGGTGCCCACCGGCCGCGGGGGTGAGGTCGTCGAGCCTCTGGATCTGTTCAGAGCTCAGATCGATACCGTCCGCGGCGTAGTTCTCCTCCGCGCGTGCGGTCCGCTTCGTCCCGGGGATCGGCACGATGTCGTCGCCCTTGCTCAACAGCCAGGCGAGGGCGACCTGCGCAGGCGTCGCACCGGCGTTCGCGGCGACCGCAGCCACCTCGTCGGCGATCCGCAGGTTCCGCTCGAAGTTCTCACCCATGAAGCGCGGGTTGGTCTTGCGCCAGTCATCGTCCGCGAAGTCATCGGTCGTCCGGATCTGCCCGGTGAGAAAGCCGTGCCCGAGGGGCGAGTACGCGACGAACCCTATGCCGAGCTCTCGTACGACCGCCAGCACGCCGTCCTCGGGGTCGCGCGTTCACAACGAGTACTCAGACTGCAGGGCCGTGATGGGGTGGACGGCGTTGGCACGACGGATCGTGTCCACCCACGCTTCGGACAGTCCGATATGGCGGACCTTGCCTTGAGCGACGAGTCCCGCCATCGCGCCGACCGTGTCTTCGATCGGCGTGTTCGGATCGACGCGGTGTTGGTAGAGAAGGTCGATGCGATCGGTGGCGAGCCGCTGCAGCGAACCCTCGACCGTGACGCGAACGTTCTCGGGGCGGCTATCGAGGGGGGCCGTGCCGCCCGGCACGTGGGAGATCCAGCCGAACTTCGTTGCGACCATGACCTCGTCCCGGTGGTCCTTGATCGCCCGCCCGACGAGCTCCTCGTTGGTGAACGGGCCGTACGCCTCAGCGGTGTCGAGGAGCGTGACACCAAGATCGAGCGCGCGATGGATCGTCCGGATCGACTCCCCCTTCGTCGATCCCGGCTCCGGTGTAGGCGTGGGACATCCCCATCGTCCCCAACCCGATGCGGCCGACGTCGAGGGTGGCAAGCTTCGCGTGCTTCATCGTTCCCCCCAATCAGCTCCGCACGATGCGGAGCGTCGTTGCCTGCGCCTTCGGACTCACACGGTGATGACGACCTTCCCCTGGGCCTGTCCCGACTCCAGGTACCGGATCGCCTCGGGAACGTCGCTCAGCGGGAACGTCCTGTCGATGACAGGTGTGACCTTCCCGGATTCGATCAGCTCCTTCAGGACGACCAGCCGATCCCCGGGGTCCTTCGTGCCGCGGAAGGGATGCAGATGACGCACGAAGGGTGAGATCACGATCAGCTTCGCGAAGCG
>JALYLP010000683.1 GCA_030774195.1 Actinomycetota bacterium
ACTCACTAGCCCGTCTGGCGCGTCCCTAGAGGGCCTCGGTCGCGTCCCCAAAATCGTCGAGGACGTCCCCGCGGCTCGCATCTGGCCGCTCACTTGCTAGGAGAACAGTTTCCTCCAGGGCCCACGAGGGAGGGCGAGGGCGAGGCCGAGGCCAAGGCCAAGGCCAGGGGTTCGCTGGATGCCGCGCCTTGCCGCTGGGCGCACGTACGACCAATCGCAGCGAACGCGGCCATGCCTCAAAACTCTCCCTTTGGGCACGCGCGACCGACCTCAGACGGAAGCTCTCAGAGTGCGACGATGTGGACCATGGCTGTCCCTCTCTCCAGGAAGGCGCTTGCTGCGATCGTCGCCGCGCTCCCTTTGAGTGATCGCGATGTTTCGTTCGAGCTGCTCGACATCGGCTTCTCGAGTGTCGTGGTCGCGTTCGGCTCCTCAGTGGTGCGTGTTGCGCGTACGGGCCAGGCGAAGGAGGGGCATGAGCGAGAGGCACGGCTGCTTCCATGGCTCAAAGGGCGCCTCAGCGTAGCCCTTCCCGTTCCGATCACGCTCCTTGCTCCCGGAGCCGACTTGCCGTTTGGGGCCATCGTCCAGCCTCGGCTTCCTGGCCGCGTCATGACCGCGGAGGATGGTGGCCGGAGCGTTACGACCGCAGACTTCGGCCGCGTGCTCGCCCTTCTGCATGGCCAGGACTATGACGAGGCGCCTGCGGGGAGCATCCAACACCTTGACCCTGCTCGGTACGTACGTCGGATCGAGCGGGAAACGAACCCGCTCCTGCGCGGGAGGCTCTCCTCGCGAGAGTGGACGAAGCTGACCACACGCTTGGACGACGCCCAGGAGCTGTCGGGCGAACAGGATCGGGCGCTGTGTCATGGTGACGCATGGTTCGGCAACGTCTTGGTTGGGGACGACGACCACGTGACCGCGTTGCTGGACTTCGAGGACGCTTGCCTGGCAGATCGAGCGCTGGACCTGGCCGCGACGATGTCTCTCGATCCGCCCGGGCCCGATCGGCTGCTCGACGCCTACTTCGGCGACAAGCCGCCTTCATCGTCGCTGTCTGCGCGTATCGATGTGTACGTGCTGCTCCGGGAGCTGGCTGGCCTCGCCTACGTGTTGCGCAACGAGATGGAGGAAGAGTTGGAATACCAGCTGCAGAAGGTGCGCGCAGCTGTGGACCACGAGACCTGATGAGGTGCCGACCTCGTCGGGAAAGTTGATGGCAGCGGAGCGGCTGCCGAGGCAGTCGTGGAAGGGGTGAACGCGGTGAGGTTGCATCCCTCGCGTCGATCCCTCGCCCGAACGCAGGGATGGAGCCCTAGCAGGCGCCTTGTCGGCGAGGCTAGCAGTCCCTTCAACAGTACTGTTCTGGGCGTGTCCAGCTTCGACCGCCTCCTCGACCTCGCGGCAGATGACGCCTCGTGCCTAGGAGTCGTGCTCTCGGGCAGTCGGGGTCGTGAGACCGCTCGGGCGGACTCCGATTGGGACTGCTACGTCATCGTCTCCGACGATGTGTCTGCAGACACACTCGCTACGATCGGTGCGCTCGGAGACGGGTCGCTGGATGAGGCGGTGCTCAGGCTCTCGGAGTTTGAGACCTACGCGTCTCCCGGAAGCGACAACTCGTGGGAGGCCTACGCGTTCGCTCACGCGATGGTGGCCTACGACGCCATGGAGGGCCGGATCGGCGAGATTGCCGCGGCCAAGGAGTTCCTCGACCCGGAGGTGGCGCGACGACGGGCACGCGAGACGCTTGACGCGTTCATCAATCAGTCGGTTCGAGCCGCGAAGAGTCTCAGAGACGGTGAGGAGGGCGCCGCGAGACTCGACCATGCGGAGGCGGTGACCCCGGCGCTCGAGGCGATCTTCGCCCTCGAGTCTCGCGTCCGACCGTACAACCGATACCTGGCGTGGGAACTCGAGCGTCATCCGCTGAGCCTCCCCTACGATCATGACTTGCCGGTGATGATGAGGGCGCTCACCGATGGAGATCCTGAGCGCGCGCCAACTCTGTTCGGTTCGATCGAGCGAAACGCCCGGCTAGCTGGGTTCGGCGATGTGTTCGACGCATGGAAGCAGGAGGTGCTCGGGCTCGCCCGATCCTCTTGATGGGAGAAATGCCCCGACGGCCATGACGATCGCCCCGATACCAGCTAGCACCGCGCCACCGATCATCTGGCCGCTCATCTCGTTCGTCTTCGCCGGTGCGGACCCTTCCATCCTCGTGTAGAACGACCAGGCCTTCGCCCACCCGTCCTGATCCTCGGCGAACGTGCCGATCGGTGGTCCTCCGGCGGAGAGGTCCCACACGCCGAAGGTTCGCGGGGTCGTCGTGGCTCCAGCGGCGTACCGCTTACCTCGCTGCGAGATGCTCAGCAGCTCGGTGGGTAACGGCTGTCCGCAGAAGCGACACCGAACGGCCGCAGCCTGGACCGTCTCGGCGCAGTACACGCACGTCTTCGTGCTCGGAAGCCCCCCGGCTCCGCTCATGGCGGCGATTCTTCCCCTCCTCGGCGTCACGTCGATCGTAGCTCGCCGCCGCGGAGAGTCGCATGGCACCACAGCACGACTGGGCACTGGATCCCTACCCCTCGCGGGAGCGCCGGATGTGGACGTGAAGTCGATCCTGACTCGGTTGATTCGGTCAGCTATCTTGCGGGTCGTGACTCTTCCCTAGGTTATCGACGCTGTTCGACCGAGCGTTTTCCAACTCGCCGTCCTCAAGCGTGACACGGGTGACGCCGGTGTCGTCGGGACGGCGTTCTTCGTCGGCGACCAAGGCTTGGCCGTGACGGCCGCCCACGTTACGCGGAAGGCGCAGGAGGTCGTGACCTTGAGGCCCGGGACAGAGATCGTCGCCCGGCTTGCCATGCCGAACGTGACCGGCCCGGTGCTGACGATGAGAGCGAGCTTCGAGGTGACCGGCTGCGAGATCCTTGAGGAGGACGACCGCCACGACCTCGCGGCCCTTCGGGTGACGCCCAACCCGTTCGCGAGTGCGCGCCCCAGCGGGGTACACACGACGGATGACGGCCGGATGACGGTCAACGGCATGTACGCGCAGGCCTCGATCTGTCGTCGCGAGCCACGCGACGGGGAGGCCATCGCCGTGTCCGGCTACCCCCTGGAGCATCCAGCCCTGATTACGACCTCGGGCATCGTCGCCAGCGCCTTCAGCATCGACGTGGCCGAGCGCGAGGATCCAGCGTTCCCAGGGATGACCATTCCCGACGTTGCCGACGCTTACGTCGCGGATGTGGCCGCGAACCCTGGCAACAGCGGTGGGCCGGTCTACCTGGAGGAGTCGGGCGAAGTCATCGGCGTTTGCGTGTCCTTCCGGATCGGGACTGCGGAGGCGGAAGGCATCGATCCCTTCTCCTACAACTCGGGTCTGACGACGGTCGTCCCATTCCGCTACGCAGCTGAGGTCCTCGCTCGGCACTGAGGCTCCCCAAAGCGCAGCCGAGGCTCCGTGGTCACACCGTGGTCACACACCGGGCGAACTCGGCCGGTACGCGGCGACAGACCGCGACCGTCCATACGCTCGACACGCTGCTGAAATGGTTTGAGGCGACACAGGGCGATCCGGGCAGATAGGCACGCCGCTTCCTTGAGAGCGTTGTGGCAGGATCGGGGCGTGGACCAAGCATCAGCGGGGGACAAGTGGGCCGCATGGGTGCTTGCTCGCAGCCACGCAGGTGATCCCGAGCAGAAGCAGCGATCCCTGCGCTACCTCGAGCCGATCCGAGACCATGTCCTGTCGAACGCCCACCTCGGTGCAGGCGACGTCGTCCTCGACGTGGGCACTGGTGATGGGCTCATCGCCTTCGGAGCGATCCCGCTCGTCGGACCATCGGGGCGAGCCATCTTCAGTGACGTGTCCCGGGACCTCCTCGAGCACTGCCGTGGGCGAGCGGAGGACCTCGGCGTGGCCGATCGTTGCCAGTTCGTCGAGGCCAGCGCCGAGGATCTATCCGCGATCGAGGATGACTCCGTCGACGTCGTGACGACGCGCTCGGTCCTCATCTATGTCCAGGCGAAGGAAGAGGCGTTCCGTGAGTTCCATCGGGTCCTTCGCAGCGAGGGGCGCCTCTCGATTTTCGAGCCGATCAACCGCTACTTTCCCGAGGACGCCAACGAGTTCTGGGGCTTCGACGCCACCCCCGTCCGCGACCTCGTGGAGAAGATGTCGGTCCACGAGGAATCCGACGTCGCGGATGACGAGGACGACCCAATGATGAACTTCGACGAGCATGACCTGCTTCGCCACGCCGAAGTCGCAGGCTTCCGCGAGGTCCACGTCGAGCTCAAAATCGACGTTGCACCCGGGTCCTGGGCGGAGGATTGGGAGCGGCTGCTCGGGACCGCACCCAACCCGAACGCTCAGACCGTCGGCGAGGCGATCCGGGGTGCCCTGACGGCAGACGAGGCTCACCGGTTCGAGGCGCACCTGCGTCCGCTGGTCGACTCCGGGCGCGGCCTCAAGCGATCTGCGTTCGCCTATCTCTGGGCGGTGAAGTAGGGCTCTGGGACCCCGTTGGTCAGACCTCCTCTGCGAAGACGGCTCGGCTTCGACCTGATCGGAGGGGAGCGTCGAAACGCGTGAGCGGCCGGAGTGCGCACGACGTCCGCCGCTCTCAGAGTCAGCTCGTAGCTCGGACCTCGGCGCGGTCGAGCGGCCTGATCGAGAGGATCTTCCCACTGAAGTCCTGGAGGAAGAACCGCAGATCGTCCGGC
>JALYLP010000684.1 GCA_030774195.1 Actinomycetota bacterium
CTGGAGGCGTGTGCGAACGATCCACGCTTCGCGTTCGAGCGCACCGACGTCACGCAACACATCACCGTCCCGGGCAAGGTCGATTGGATCCTGCATCTAGCTTCCCCGGCGTCACCGACCGACTACCTGGAACACCCGATCCACACGCTGAAGGTCGGCGCCCTCGGGACCCTGAACGCGTTGGGACTCGCCAAGGAGAAACGGGCGGGCGCGCTCATCGCCTCGACGTCGGAGGTGTACGGGGACCCGAAGGTCCATCCGCAACCGGAGTCGTACTGGGGCAACGTCAGTCCCGTCGGCCCACGCGGCGTCTACGACGAGGCCAAGCGATACGCGGAGGCGATGGCGATGGCTTACCACCGTGTCCACGGCGTGCCGGTACGGATCGCTCGCATCTTCAACACGTACGGTCCACGGATGCGCCGCAAGGACGGCCGAGCGGTGCCCGCGTTCATCGACCAGGCCCTCAGCGGCACGCCTCTGACGGTGCACGGAGACGGCCGTCAGACCCGCTCGCTCCAGTACGTCGACGACCTCGTGGAGGGTGTCTGGCGGTTCCTGAATTCGGATCTGACGGGACCGGTGAACCTCGGGAATCCGGAGGAGGTCTCGATCAGGACGCTCGCGGAGCTGATCCGCGACGCGGTGGGGAGCTCGTCGGTTCTCGAGTTCGTCCAGCGGCCCCAGGATGACCCGGAGGTCCGGTGCCCGGACACCTCGCTCGCGCGAGCCGAGCTCGGATGGGAACCCGAGGTGACGCTTTCCGAGGGGCTCTCCCGAACCATCGAGTGGGCTCGAACGTCCTGGGCCGCATAGCAGGTCATCACGACGAGTTTCGCGGACGCAGCAGTTCCCCCTCCGCTCGCGATGTCGTCCCCCGACCCGTGCAAGACTCTCCGCGGGCCTCGGGAAGCCATCGGCCGGCCCGAGGAAAAGGAGTTGGGGGAGGTACGCGATGGAGCACCCGATGGGGCCCTCCGAACGCGACGACCGGCTCATCGAGCTCGATGACCGACTGATCGACCTCACGCTCACCGATCTCGATGTCCGAACCCCCGCATCGTCGGCGGTTCGCGCGTATCGGAGAACGGCGTACTGGGTCGCGCTCACCGACGGCGCGGCGGTCCTCGCTGCGTTCGTCCTCGCGTACGGACTCCGCTACGGCACCAGCGTGCGGCCGTTCGATGTCGCGCTCGCACTCCTGTTGGCTCCGCTGGCCTTCCTCGCCGTGTTCGCGACCTGGCGTCTGTACAGCATCTACCGATACGACCCGGCAGAGGAGTTCCGTCGCCTGCTCAGCGCGATCAGCCTCGCCATGGCGATCGTGATCATGGGATCGTTCTGGACGCGGTCGTCGTTCTCACGTCTGTGGATCGGGTATGCGTGGGTTCTGACGCTTGCATTCGTCCTGGCTGAGCGTGGAGCGTGGCACCGCTGGCTGGCGCGGCGCCGGCGGGAGGGCCGGCTGGTGTTCCGCACCCTCGTGGTGGGCTCGAACGGCGAGGCGCAGCACATCGCCGACGTGCTCCGCGAGAAGCAGGTCGGGTTCGAACCGATCGGCTTCGTGCCGGCGGAGGAAAGCTCCACCCGCCTCGAAGGACTTCCGGTGATCGGCAGCATACGGAGCCTGCGAGAGGTGATCCTCGCGTCCGATGCCGACTGCCTGGTCGTCGCCTCCAGCAGCGTCACCGAGGATCAGATGGGATCGATCGTGCGGGTGGCCCGCCGGGCGGAGGTGGAGATCCGCATCTCGGCCAATCTCCCAGCGATCCACTCGCATCGTGTGACGCCGCATGCCATGGCGGGCGTGATGACGCTCGCGCTCCATCCGGTTCGGCTCACCGGACCACAAGCGGTGATCAAGCGGGCAACGGACATCGCCGGCGCGTCCGTCGGCCTCGTCCTGTTCGCGCCTGTGGTCGCCGTCGTGGCGCTGACGGTGCGGCTGACCTCGCGCGGTTCGGTGCTCTTTCGCCAGCAGCGCATCACGAAGGGCGGACGGGTGTTCACGATGTACAAGTTCCGAACGATGTACGACGACGTCAGCAAGCGCCTGGAGGCCAAGGACATCGAGACGAGCGTTCCGTTCTTCAAGGTGTCGACGGCCGATGCCGTCACTCCAGTCGGGCGCTATCTCCGTCGTTTCAGCCTCGACGAGCTGCCGCAACTGTGGAACGTCCTCATCGGCGACATGAGCCTGGTCGGTCCGCGCCCGCTCCCGCAGGACCAGGTCGA
>JALYLP010000685.1 GCA_030774195.1 Actinomycetota bacterium
CTGCGACACGCTCCTCAGCCCAGGCGGCTCGCTTCGAGACTCAGCCATCGGATGCATCCGACTCCTCCACCGGCTCGGCCGCGAAGGTGGCCGGAACATCCGGTCCGAGGAACTCGCGGACCATCGCCTCCACCGCGAACTGCAAGCGGGGGCGGAGCTCGTCGAGCGCGCGAGTCGGAACGCCGACCTGGAGACGCAGCAGTATCCGCGACATGTACTCCATCGGGGCTGAAAGGATCATGCCTCCGAACGGCGGCGTGTCGCTGAGTTGGGTCCCGAGCACGTCGAGTGCCATCTGTGCGATCGGCCAATCGCTCTCCGGATCGACGAGCGCGTACATGTCGATGCCCCACATCGGTCCACGGCGATCGATGACATCCTGCGGGAGCTCGTCGAGCACGGTACGGACGATCTGGATGGCCGCTGCGAACATGCCGCCGAGCTCCGGGTCCTCGAACGGGATGATCTCGCCCTCTCGCCGCAAGACTTCGACGAGGTGCACACGGCAGCGGACCGCGGAGTCAACCGCTGGGCGCTGGCAGCCTGCTTCGGTGCAGGCGATCGGATCACGCGAAGCCAGATCGCTGCCGGACGGTTCGGGGAAGGTCATGTGGAACTCCTCTCGGGGAAGTTGTCCCAAGTATGCGAGAGGGGTGTGACACGAACGGGTGTTCGACCCTCGGGGGCTAGTCGGTCCGAAGCTCCTGGACCTCGTACGCGGGGACGGGCCGACTGAACCCTTTGAGATCCAGTTCCCCGACGGGAGTCGCGTGGACGATGTCCTCGACCGCAGCGAAGACGCGTGGGCCGATCAGGGTCTGACCCGACGCGGCGAAGGTGCTCAGCCGGGAGGCGAGGTTCGTCACCGGCCCGATAGCTCCGTAGTCGTAGCGACCCTCGAAGCCGATCCGCCCGAGCGTCGCGTACCCCACCTCGATCCCGATCCCCAGACCGAGTTCCGTGCCGCGCTTGCGCCATATCCGCGCCAATTCCGCGAATCGCTCCTGCGCGGCGAGCGCGAGCCGGATGGCCTGGAGCTCGTGGTCTTCGACTGCGAGCGGGTCGTTGAAGAACACCATCACACCGTCGCCCGCGAAGTGCTCGAGCGTCCCACCGTGGGTGACGATCAGCTCGCCGAGCGTTTCGTGGTACTTCCCGAGCACCTCGATCAGCTCTTCCGGTGCGGCAGTCTCGGCGAACGCAGTGAAGCCACGGAGGTCGCTGAAGAGGCAGGTGATGTACCCGCGGTGACCGGCGAGCAACCGCTCGCCCTCCTTCGAGGAGATGAGCTCGGCCACCTGCGGCGAGACGAAGCGGGACAGCTCCGTCCGCTGTCGCTCGACGGCGTCGATCAACCGGGCGTTCGCGAGCGCGATCGCCGCCTGGTCGGCGAACGTCTCGACCAGCTCGACCTCCTCCTCGGCGAACAGCCCCGGGACGTTGCGACCGACAGAGATCGCCCCGATCAGCTCGTTCTCCAGCACGATCGGAACGCCGATCAACGCGCGATAGCCGACGATGCGCTGGGCCTCGTACGAGTAATCGGCATCCGCGAGGACGTCAGGGATCTGCACCGTCTCACCGGTCAGCCCTACCCGACCGACGACCGTCGCCCGGTCACGCCCGTGCGGATGTTCCTCGGCGTACGCATACCCCCCGCCGGGATCAAGGCTCTGCGCGGAGACCACGAAGAGATCGCCTTCCGTCAAGTAGAGCTGGGCGTGATCGCCATGACAGAGCCGCCTCGCGGCATCGACGATCTCATCGAGCACGGGCTGAAGGCCCTCGGAGCGCGCGACCGCGCCAAGCACCTCGCCGACCGCCCGCCGCTGCTCGCGCAGGTTCTCGTTCTCCCGAACGAGCTCGTCGGCGTCGAGTGGCTCGCGCACGCCCATCGGCGGACTGTACGACCAACCAGCGGACGCCGTCGAAGCGACACCGACTCCAGACATCAGTCCACGCCTCGACGAGGTCGACGCGCGAATCTCGACCGACTGGTTAGAGCGAGGTCACCCGATCTGGCCTATCCGGTACACGGGCCTCACGCGATCCCAGCGTCGGTCAACCTGGGAGATCCATCGGTCTCGCGCGTATGCGGTCTTGGCGTCGATTTCTCGGCCGCAGACGCCACAGTGGACCGGCTGGCCGCCGTGCACCATGATCCAGCGGCAGCGGTATCGGAACGGCGCCGGTCCCATCCAGTACACGAGGAGATTCCCTCGACGCCCGCCGTTCGCGAGCGTGAACCAGCCGACATGGTTTTTCGTGCGGTGCCAACCGATCCGGCACAACGCGATCGGTTCGCCGGTCGCGAGGGCCGTCGAGGTCTCGTCCTCGTGCGCCTCCCGCTTCATGTAGTCCTCGACGACCGCCTCGAG
>JALYLP010000686.1 GCA_030774195.1 Actinomycetota bacterium
CCTTCCCGCCAACGGAGCGCGCCCCGATGTATCGCGGCGCGCTCCGGAAGTACTCCAGCGCAAGGGTCGTCACGCTCGGCCTCCAGCGTGTTTCTCTACCATGTGGCAGATTATGCCTGCCTCGGCCTCGGTTGTCTACCAGTTGGTAGAGAACCCAACTTGCCTCGGACCGCCGCGAGGGGGCAGACTCGCCCCGGGAGGGTCGCCGTGCCGTCGGTCTGGGGATTGTCGAAGCAGCAAGCCAACTACCGGGATGCGCCGACGCCCGCCGTGCAGTGCAAGGTCTGCAAGTTCATGTTCCCTCCGCTCGCGGTCGGAAGCTGCCGGTTCGTCCGCAGCGTGATCGAAGGGTCCAAGACCTGCGACGAGTTCTCACCGCGGAAGAGCGAACACACCCAGCCCTGACCGAGATGGTCGAGGGATGACCCACCCGACCGCACGGTCACCCACCCCACGAATCGACCACCCCCGGCGGCGAAGACCGGTCGGGGAGCCGCCGCCCCTACCGCGCGATCTTCACGGGTCCACGCGCCTTTGGATCCTCACCGCCGTCTTGTTGATCGCGGCCTACGCCTGGGGCAAGACATCGCCCACCGCGGGCGAGTTCCAGCGATGGCTCGACCGTACGATCACCGCGCACATCCCTGACCTCAGCTCCGGCACGTTCGCAGCGGCCGGAAGGGACCTCGCGGGGACCGCCGGCCTGTGGTTGCTGTTCGCGACCCGATGGGGCATCGCGATCGCGCTGATCGTATGGAAGCGCTGGCGCCACCTGGCCGTGTTCGTGGGATCGGTCGCCGTTGTCACCGTCGTGGTGCGATCGTTCCCGACGGCGGGCGTGCAGCCGAGCACCCCGAAACATGCGTCGTATGCGGCCGCCTCCCTGGCGGTCACGGTCATGGGGATCGTGTACGGGTTGATACCCGCCGGTCGGTCGCGACGGCTGGCGCTGATCGTCTCAGTCGCGGTGTGCGCGCTCCTGGCCGCCTTCTCGATCTTGACCAGGGCGTACACAACGTCCGAGATCGCCATCGGATTCGCGATCGGCTTCTCGATCCCGTTCCTCGGGTTCCGCCTGCTGGCCCCGGAGACGGTCTTCCCGGTCGCCTACCGTTCGGGTCGCACCGCCCACCTCGACATCGGCGGCGCCCGCGGTGAGGCGATCGACGTCGCGTTCCGCGAGCAGCTGGGGCTCGAGGTGCTCAACAAGGAGCCCTTCGGGCTCGCCGGCTCGGGTGGTTCGACCCCGCTCAGGGTCACGCTCGCCGACGGCCGCCACCTGTTCGCCAAGCTCTACGCGGAGAACCATCTCCGCGCCGATCGCTGGTACAAGCTCGGACGCACGGTGATGTACGGAGCCCTGGAGGATGAGCGATCGTTCAACTCCGTGCGCCGGATGGTGGAGTACGAGGACTACATGCTGCGCTACCTCCGGGATCACGGCATCCGCACCGCCGAGCCGTACGGGTTCGCGGAGATCACCCCGGAACGCGAATATCTGCTCGTCACCGGCTTCATCGACAACGCCCAAGAGATCCTCGACGCCCCCGTCGACGATGTCGTCATCGAGCACGGGATCGATCTGGTGCGCGCCCTGTGGGACGCGGGCGTGGCGCACCGAGACATCAAGCCGGCCAATCTGCTCGTTCGCGACCGCGAGCTGTTCCTGATCGACGCGTTCTTCTGTCAGGTCCGACCGTCGGCGTGGCGCCAGTCGGTCGACCTGGCGAACATGATGATGCTCCTGGCACTCGGTTCCGATGTCGACCGTGTCTACGAGGCAGCGCTGCGTCGGTTCACGCCCGACGAGATCGCCGAGGCGTTCGCGGCCACCAAAGGAGTCACCGTCCCGAGCCAGCTTCGAGGCATGGTGATGACCGATGCGCGGCCGCTGGCCAAGGAGTTTAGCCAACGCGCGCCACGCCGGTCGCGGATCCCGGTGCAACGGTGGACGCTGCGCCGCCTCGCGCTCACAGGTGCCTTGCTGGGCGGGGCGGCGATCGCGGTCGTGACGGCCGCCCTGGGTCTGCGGGCGGCCGGCTTCAGCCCGTGAGCTACCGCGCCGCCGCTTTCGGGAACCGGACCTTCGGCATCCCCTTGGACATCGCCCACGTTTCGATCGGCCACCGGCGCCGCCGCGCGAACCGGTACAGCGACGAATCGGGCGACACGGCGACGGGGTTCCCGACGGCGCGGAGCAGCGGTAGGTCGGAGTAGGAATCAGCGTACGCGTACGAGTGCCGGAGGTCGACGCCCTCCCGTTGCGCGTAGCGGCGGAGCCATGCCGCACGCGCCTCTCCCACCAGCGGGGGCTGCGACATGAATCCGGTGTAGCGCCCGTCTCGCTCCTCGAGCTGGGCGCCGATCAACACGTCGAACAGCGGCGAGAACGGCCGGACGAACGGCTCGGCCGCCGCGGTGATCATCACGGTGCGATGCCCCGCCGCTCGATGCTCCCGGATCCGGCGGACGCCGGCCGGCGAGGCCTTCTGCAGCATGAACTCGGCGACGTGGCCGTCGATCAGCGCTTGCACCCCCTCCACGCTCGCGCCCTCGTACCGGCGGAAGAACGTCCGGAGGAAGTCGCCGCGATCGCGACGATCGATCGTGAGGTAGGTGGGGATCCGCCCGAACACGCTGACGAGCTCGGCCGGCCACTCGTCGGCCTCCAGATCGGCGAACCGCGTCCAGACGTAGGACTCGACGACGTTCGAGGAGATGATCGTCCCCTCCATGTCGAACAGCGCCAGCACGGGTTCGTCGCGGGTGCGGATCCTGACGGTCGGCTTCTCCCGGTCGCGGCGGCTGAGCTCCCGTAGGGACTGCGTCACAGCGGGGCTGTGCACGTCCTGGAGGTAGTGTTTCCAGTCGATCACACCGGCATCGAACGGGAAGCGAGCCTGGTCTTCCTGCGTCAGCGAGGTCCAGAGCCCGACCACCCGCTCGTCCGTGTAGACGACCTCGGTCTCGGTGTACATCCCGTAGAGGTCCGAGTAGCGCTTCACGAAGTCGACGCGGGCTTTGTCGCGGTCCAAGCGCGACACGGCATCCCGCATCGTCTGGGACTTCGGCAAGTGCGTAACGATCTTCTCGGCGACGTCGGTCAGGCGCTCCGCGCGTCGCAGCATCCGCTCCACGGTGATGTTGCCGGGGAACTTCCACTCGGGGACCTTGTGCTCGCCGCGACCGCGTTCGGGGAGCGGATGCGTCTCGAAGTACGCGCGGACCCACTCGTAGAGCTCGTAGAAGCGGAGCGGGTTCCGGTCCCCGCTGGACACGTTGTAGTGGGCCGGCTCGCCGGGCGGCGGCGGGGTCGCGACGACCGCCAGGATCGCGTTCACCACGTAGTCC
>JALYLP010000687.1 GCA_030774195.1 Actinomycetota bacterium
GTCGCGGCCGCCGCGGTGATCGTGCTCATCGCCGGTTCCGTCGCGTACGGCGCGACCCAGGCCCATCGGGCCTCGGTCGCGACGGCCGACGCCACGAGCTACACGAGCCTGCTCGCGACGCTGGGAGGCAAGGAGTTCAGCATCGGGCAGCTCCATCCGACCAGCGGCTCGTCCTTCGATGGACGGGTGCTCGTGTACGAGGGAGACGCATCCAAGGGGTGGAGCTCCTGGGCGATCGTGTTCGTGAAGGCGCCGGGGTACACCGGCGACGCCACCGCGACGCTGATCGGCACCGACGGCCAGGCGCTGGCGTTGCCCCCGCTGCGGGTCAGCGACGGCGAAGCGCACACCTGGCTCGTCACGGGCGACGATCTGAGTGGGTACGATCGCCTGACGATCACGACGCCGGATGGCAACGTCGTGGCCACGGGAGCCATCCACCCGGCGTGAACCGGGCGCCTTCCGCGCCCGTAGAACCTCGAACCGTCTATCGGAGGGAGCGATCCATGAGAGCACGGACCTTCGTTCTGTTCATCGCGGCCGCGGGGGCGCTCATCACGCTGGCAGCCTGCTCGTCCAGCAGCTCATCCGCGAGCGGCTCCAGCTCGGGCGCGAGCAAGATCACGATCGGCTCGGACCAAGCCAACGACCACGGCACGCAGGACGCGACCGGCAAGACCACGTTCGCGATCGAAGCCAACAACGACAGCGGCGGCTACTACTTCAACCCGACGATCCTGCAGGGCTCCGGTGGACAATCGATCACGTTGGAGATCAAGAACGACGGGTCCGTGCAGCACAACTTCTCGATCACCTCGCTGGGCGTGGACGTGACGATCCAGCCGGGCGCGTCCCAAGAGGTGAAGGTCACGTTCCCGCAGACGGGGACCGTCGAGTACTTCTGCAGCTTCCACCACGCGCTCGGCATGGCCGGCGAACTGTCGGCGACATAGCCGTCGGCTGAGAAGAGATCCATCTCGACCGTGACAGAGGGCACAGACGTGGCCTTGGGATGGGCGCGACCATCGTCCGCATGCGAACGTGCAGAACGTGCGGTCGCGAGTTTCGGCCATCCAGCCGGCACCACGATTGCCCGGCCTGCCGCTCCCGGGACCAGTGCGCGTGCGGTGATCCGAAGCAGGTCAAGTCGAGCTCGTGCTGGGCTTGCTGGTTGCGCGGGGGCCAAGTCGGCCCAGCGAACCACAGCTGGAAGGGCGGCAGGACCAAGCACCACGCCGGGTACCTCATGGTGCGGATGCCGGACCATCCGAGAGCCCGAATGCAGGGATACGTCTTCGAACACATCCTGGTGATGGAGGCGAAGCTCGGTCGAATGCTGTTCGCCGACGAGAGCGTCCACCACAAGAACGGGATCCGCGACGACAACTCGCCCGAGGATCTGGAACTCTGGGTCCGGCCCCGTCCGGCATCAGGGCTGTGGACGCGGTGGCGTGGCGAGGGACATCATCGCCCGGTACAGGGAGCTTAGCTAGGCACCCCCAACAACGTTGCATACCGACTCCATGCCCTGCAACGCTCTTGGAGGTGGCGGGATTCGAACCCGCGTGCTCGGGCGACCATCTGGGGCTTCTCCGGGCGCAGCCGGCGTATGGATCTCACCTCGGGGTCTCCACCGGCGGAAGGCCCCTCGGCCAGCCCGGGTGCGATGTTCCGCGACGGCCCCCAGGCGGAGCCCTCGCGGTGAGCCTGCTCAGTGACGCCCGTACCCCGACCGCAGGCACACGGGACGGGCGGCTACCTAGAGACTAGGCAGCGAGCGCGAACTCGTCGTTGGCGCTTGTGTTGGTCCGGCGTTTTACGTGACATCCGGGATCACGGCCCGCTTCTCCCAGACGGTTATCCGTCCGAGTCGAAACCAGTACACCCCCATATGCAGTTGTCCTCCGAAGTATACGGGCGACCGTGTCGGCGTGGCCGCGTAGAGTCGCGCCATGACCTTCGAAGGGTTCGGCACAACGACGACGTTCCTCAAGGATCTCGGGCGCCACAATTCCAAGGAGTGGTTCCACGACCACTACGACGACTATCAGGAACACCTGCTAGAGCC
>JALYLP010000688.1 GCA_030774195.1 Actinomycetota bacterium
CCGAAGTCGGCCGGCGTCTCGCGGCGGCCGGCCTTGTACTCGGCGTCCATCTCCAGGCGCACGGTCGGCTTGCCCGTGTCGAAGGCCACGGCGATCAGGTCGGGCTTCTCCTCGGCGAGGAGCTTGATCAGCATCGATGTGAACCCGTAGACCGCGTTGGTCACCGTGCCGCTGCTCGTCGCGAGGGTCGGCGGGAGCGCGAAGAACGCTCGATACGCGAGGCTGTGGCCGTCAAGGAGGAAGAGCTTCCGTCGCTCGCGCTCGACCCCGTCGTCAGCCACGACCTTCATCCTAACGAGACGCCCCGACGGACCTTCTCCCGGTGACGTTCTCGAGTCTCGAGCGGCGGTCGAGAGATGGTTCGCATACGAACTTGCCGCGAATCCGACCCCGCAGATAGGATTCCTTCGCGTGGAGCCGGCGCGGATCGGGAGCGTCGGCGTGGCCTCGGAAGGTGGCGGTGATGAGCACGGCGGACGTGGCGCTCCTTGGAGCGGTCGCCGGGTTCACGATCTTCCTCGGCCTGCCGATGGGCCGGGTCGAGATGCAGAACGTCAAGATCAAGACGCTGCTGAACGGGATCTCGGCCGGGATCCTCTCCTTCCTCCTCGTCGACATCCTCGCGAAAGCGGGCGACGTCCTCGACGGGTCCCTGGCATCCGCTCAAGACGGCGGATCGTGGGTGCGGTTCGCGAGTCTGACGCTCTGCTACGGGGTCGGATTGGGCGTGGGATTGATGAGCTTGCTCTACGTGGGTAAGGCGATCAGACGGCGTCGCGCGAGCATCGGCCCGGGCGCCATGGCCTTCGCGGAGACCGCCGTCGGTCGTCGCGAGGAGGCGCTGCATCTGGCCATGACGATCGCCGCCGGGATCGGCCTCCATAACTTCTCCGAGGGTCTCGCGATCGGCCAAGCCGCGCACGCCAACGAGGTGTCGCTCGCACTCCTGCTCGTGGTCGGATTCGGTCTGCACAACGCGACGGAAGGGTTCGGCATCGTCGGTCCGCTCGTCGCTGCCGACGTCCGGCCGGCGTGGTCGTGGCTGCTGCTCGCCGGTCTCGTCGCCGGCGGACCGACGTTCTTCGGAACCATCATCGGGAACTCGATCTCCAGCGAGTACGTGTTCGTCGGGTTCCTCACGCTCGCTGCGGGCGCGATCCTCTACGTGATCGGTGAGCTGTTCTCGGTCGGCAGGAAGCTCTCGTGGGAGATCACGCTCTGGGGCGTGCTCATCGGCTTCCTGCTCGGACTCGGCACCGAGCTCGTCATCGTCGCCGCCGGAGCTTGAGACTTCGCCATACCCTCGTGTGTCGGTCGAGGGTTTCACGACTCGAGCTCGTTCCCGGTCTTGTCGCTCTTTCGACGGCAACACGTCACCTGCGGCGATGTTCAACATGGGCTGCGCGCGAGCGCATCGCGTCCGGTTGACAGGCCTCAACCTTGCGTCTAACCTCCGCTTTCGGTCCGGGCGGCTCATACCGCAAGGACCTCGACGTGACGGGCCGCGGCGCTCGACAGGGGATGGTCGCGTATGGGGAAGGCGCGACCGGCTCCGAGGGGAGCCGCGGCCCGTCATCTCGTTCCCGGGTGATCCCTCACAGAACCGCGTCGAGGAACTTCTGCGTCTCCGGGAACCTCGTGTGCTCGAAGACCTCCGTCGGCGTTCCTTCCTCCAAGATCGCGCCCTCGTGGAAGAAGCACATCCGACTCGCCACCTCGCGCGCGAACCCCATCTCGTGGGTGACCACCATCATCGTCATGTGCAGCTCGGTGGCGAGGGACTTCATCACGTTGAGAACCTCGCCGATCAGCTCGGGGTCGAGCGCAGAGGTGGGCTCGTCGAAGAGCATCACGTCCGGCTCCATGGCGAGGGCACGCGCGATGGCGACCCGCTGCTGCTGACCACCCGAGAGATGGATCGGGTAGGCGTCCGCCTTGTCGGCCAGTCCCACCTTCGCGAGGATCTCGCGGGCCATCGGGCGCACGGTGTCCGCCTTGAACCCCTTCACGATCACGGGGCCTTCCATCACGTTCTGGAGCGCGGTCCTGTGCGGGAAGAGGTTGAACTGTTGGAAGACCATCCCGGCGTGGGTCCGGAGACGCCGGATCTCCTCCCGTTTGCCGCGGGTCCGATGTCCGCCTTCGAGCCGGATCCCCGCGACCTCGATCACGCCGTCCGTCGGGTCCTCGAGGAAATTGATGCACCGAAGGAGCGTGGACTTGCCCGACCCCGACCGCCCGAAGATCACGACGACCTCACCGGCGTCGACCTCCATGTTGATGCCCTTCAACACCTCGTTCGCTCCGAAGTACTTGTGGAGGTTCTCGACCCGAACGACGGCGTCGCCGTTGGAAGGGGTCATGGGGACGGCTCCGGCGGCGGCACTCCCGGCTGCGCTTGCGACTCAGGGACCTCGACCATCCGGCCGCCGTACCCAGCCGCGGGCGTCGCCTGAAGGAGGTGGGGCGTCCGCTGCGTCGGGGCCCCCCGCTCAAAGCCCCGGCCCATCCTGCGCTCCAGCTTCCGCTGGAAGAACGTGAAGATCGCCGTGAGCGCCCAATACATCCCGGCCGCGACGAGCAGAGCTTCGAGCCGCTCCGTGACGTTCTCGCTGGCAGCGAGTTGCGCCCGGCGGAAGAGCTCGGCTCGACCGACCTCGCTCCCCAGGAAGCTGACGAGCGCCGTGTCCTTCATCATCGCGATGAACTCGTTCCCGGTCGGCGGGATGATCACCCGGGTGGCCTGCGGGAGGACGATCCGTCGCATGCGTTGCGCGTAGCTCATCCCCAGAGCGTCAGCGGCTTCGGCCTGACCGTGCCCGACCGACTGGATCCCGGCACGGAAGATCTCCGTCATGTACGCCCCGTAGTTCAACCCGAGTCCGATGACGCCCGCCTGGAAGGGCGTGAACGTGAGGATGTTGACGAGCGAGAGGCGCTCGAAGCTCTGTCCGATCTGCGGGAGCGCCAGGTAGATCAGGAACAACTGGACGATCAAAGGTGTGCCACGGAAGAACGACGTGTAGAAGCCGGTGAGCCCGTAGGCGACGGGGTTCTTCGACAGCCGTCCGAGCGCGCCGAACAGCGCCAGGATGACCGCCAAGACGATCGCGAAGAGCGCCAGGTACACCGTGAACTTGACGCCCCTCGCGATGTAGAGAGCGTTCTCTTTGATCCACGCCGTGTCGAGCTGGAACAGCACGAGGGCGACGGCCAGCATGAAGAAGATCGCGAGCCAGACCACGGCGACTTTGACGCGGAACGGGATGTTGGCGCTCGCGAGCGCCATCGCCTCGGGCTTGCCGGCCGCTCGCCTGCCGAGGACGAGGAACACGACCTCGACGGCGGCGAAGGCGACCGCCACGTATCCCTCCGACGCGGCGGTCAAGCCGCCCCAGGAGACGAGATAGCCCGCGGTCCCGACGGTGACACCGAACGCGACCCACCACGACCAAGACCACCGCGAGTAGAGCAGGACGCCCGCGCCCAGACACAGGACGCAACCGGCGGCGAACCCGGAGATCTTCCCGGGCGCGACGTTCGTCTTCGTCGAGAAGACGATGATCGGGAGGAACACGAGCCCGACGCCGCCTTCGGCCAGGAGCAGCCAGGCGGCGATCAGCTGGAAGGTCGAACCTCGAGGCACCTCTCCCGAATACGCAGGGAGCCGGGTCTCCCCGGCCCCCTTTAGCTGCGTTCCGGTCTCCACCGGAGTCCCCCTAGTGCTCGATCACGAGGCGTTAGAGTCGACGGTGAGGTCGGTCTTGTACCACTTCTCCGAGAGCGATGAGAGCGTCCCGTCGGCGTGCATGTCCTCGACGATCTTGCTGACGGCGGCAACCAAGCTCGCGTTGGTGACCGGGTCGTTCTTGTCGAAGGCGATGGACAACGGCTCAAGGTAAAACGCACCGCCGACCTGCTTCACCTTTCCGCCGGAGTCGGTGACGTACTGCGCGATCGTCGGCGTCGCGGTCATAGCCGCATCGCACCGGACGCCGTCCCCGAGGGCCAGATTGTCGAGCGCGTCGGTATCCGTGGTGAACGTGATGATCTGCGGGTTGTCCACCACGAACTTGGGCTGGAAGGTCGAATTGAGTTCTAGGGTGCGCTTCAGGTAGTCCTCGTACGTCGTGTCTTCACCCACGCAGATCTTCTTGCCATCGAGGTCGGTCGACAGGTCCTGGATCGAGGTGTTCGCGCTGTTAGCCGCAAACCCGGCCGGTGTGAAGTAGTAGGGAGGAGTGAAGTCGAAGAGCTTCTCGCGGGGGATGGTGTCGGTCATGCTCCCGACGCTCACGTCCCACCGGTTGTTCCACGAACCGGCGGTGATGACGGACCAGTCTTGATGGTTGAGCTGCGCGGTGACACCGAGTCGCGTCGCGATCTCGTTCGCCACGTCAACATCGAACCCCTTCCATTGATCGTCCTGGACGTCGAACCAGGACTGCGGCTTGTACTTCTGATCCGTCGCGACTCGGATCGCGCCGGTCTTGCAGATGGTGGCCAACGCGTCGGTGCCGGCCGTATCGACGGATGCACAGGCACCGGCCCCGGTCGACCCTGACCCGGTACCGCTCGCCGCGCTCGTCGACGAACTATTGGAACATGCGGCAGCGACCAGCGCGAAGATCGCGACCAGCGCGGCCAGGTGGAACCGGAACTTCCGCATGCGTATCCTCCTTCCGAGGGACGCCGAGGCGTCCTCCCCGCTCACGGCGGGACTATAGGCCCGACCACCCGCGCGGGCAACGTAGGTCCGCTGTTCTCCCACTTGTACGCTGTCGGCGCCGGCCGGGATGGCGGAACTGGCAGACGCGCGGGACTCAAAATCCCGTGGGCTTCGGCCCGTGCGGGTTCGACCCCCGCTCCCGGCACCGCGAACTACCTGCGAGAACCACCGCGACGCAGATCGCGCGGCGTCCCGGCCTACGGCTTGCTGTCGCCATCCGTTGTTTCTGCGAGGTGCTACGAGCGGAGTCCGGGCTCACAGCGAGCACGACGAGGCTCCCGCTCCGGGCAGTCACACGACATGCCCCTCGCTCGTGAGGGTGCCGGTTCCGAATCGGCCCAACGAAAGAGCAGCCACATCGACCGAGAGCGCAGCTCCCGTGATGGACTCCGCGACCACCTTGCCGACGATCGGGCCATGCTGGAACCCGTGCCCACTGAACCCGGCCGCGATCCAGAGCCCGTCCGCGGGTGTAGGTCCGACGATCGGGAGCCGGTCGGGCGTCATCTCGTACAACCCGGCCCATCGCGAGCGGATCCCGGCGTCGGCGAGTGGCGGGAAGACTGCCACCGCCCGCGGCACGAGCTCCTCGTTCACGAACCGCTCGTCGACCGTCGTGTCGAACGTCGTCACGTCGTGTCCGCCCATCCCCATGAGGACGCCGTCTCCATCGCGGTGGAAATAGAAGGAGCTCGCCGCGTCGATCACGAGCGTGCGGCGCTCGGGGACACGCGGGAACGCGCCGGTCGTCACGACGACCCTCGGGACCGGCTCGATCGGGAGC
>JALYLP010000689.1 GCA_030774195.1 Actinomycetota bacterium
GCGCGGAGCGCGACCGCGAAGCAGGGCGGCGGAGGCGGGCGACCTCGCGCTGGTCAGAAGCGACGCCCACCGGCCAAGCGCAAACGGAGGTAGGCCGTGGAGATCGAACAGATCAAGACGCTGATCCGCGACGTCCCCGACTTCCCCGAGCCGGGCATCGTCTTCAAGGACATCACGCCGGTGCTCGCGGACCCGATCGCATTCTCGACCATCGTCGACCTGATCGTCGTCCACTTCGGTCGTGGCAATGTCGACAAGGTCGTGGGGATCGAGGCGCGCGGCTTCATCCTCGCTGCCCCGGTCGCCTACCACTTCGGGGCGGGGATCATCCCGGTCCGGAAGAAGGGGAAGCTTCCCGCCGAGACGATCGGCCAGGAGTACGCCCTGGAGTACGGCACGGCAACCCTCGAGATCCACAAGGATGCGGTGCGTCCGGGCGAACGAGTCCTCGTGGTGGATGACGTCCTCGCGACCGGGGGGACGGCGCAGGCCACGGCCTCGCTGGTGGAAGCGATCGGCGGCAAGGTCTGTGGCATCGCGTGCCTGATCGAGCTCGACTTCCTCCACGGACGCGACAAGGTGCGGGACTACGACCTCCTGACGTTGATCCGCTTCTGACCCGCCTGCGGATCCGCCGCGGACGCCCGCCGTACACTGGCGGTGTCCGTGGACAGCAAGGAAGACCTCCAGCTCGAGACACCGCCGTCGCCTCCGCCGCAGAAGCGAAGCGGACGGCTTCCCATCCCACGCCTGCGTCGCGGCGGCACCGCGCCTCCCGCCGGGCTTCCGACCCTGCTGAAGAACGTCCGCTCGTACAACCCGAAGGGGGACTTGCACGGGCTCGAGGATGCCTACCGCGTCGCGGAGGAGGCGCACCAAGGCCAGGCGCGGAAATCGGGCGAGCCCTTCATCGAGCACCCGCTGGCCGTCGCCGAGATCCTCGCCGACCTGCGCCTGGACACCACCACCCTCGCGGCCGCGCTGCTGCACGACACGGTCGAGGACACGGAGATCACCCTCACCCGGATCCAGGAGGAGTTCGGCGAGGACGTGGCGCGCATCGTCGACGGGCTGACGAAGCTCGACCGGCTCGAGTTCCGGACCCGGGAGCTGGCACAGGCCGAGAACGTCCGCAAGATGATCGTGGCGATGGCGGGAGACATCCGCGTCCTGCTGATCAAGCTCGCCGACCGGCTCCACAACATGCGGACCGTCGAGCCCCTCTCGCCGGGGAAGCAGCGGCGGATGGCGACCGAAACGCTCGAGATCTATGCCCCCCTGGCGAACCGGCTCGGTGTGCAGGAGGTGAAGTGGGAGCTCGAGGACCTGTCGTTCAAGACGCTGCATCCGGGGCCGTACAAGGAGATCGCGCGGTTGGTCGAGGCTCGCCGCGACGAACGTCGCGCACTGATCGATGAGCTCACGGGGTCGATCCGACAGAAGCTGAAGGAGCTCGGGGTCAAGGCGGACGTGGAGGGTCGACCGAAGCACCTCTACTCCATCTACGAGAAGATGGTGATCCGCGGCAAGGAGTTCGAGGAGATCTACGACCTGGTCGGGATCCGGATCCTCGCCGGCTCGCTCCGCGATTGCTACGCGGCACTCGGCGCCGTTCATTCGCTCTGGAAGCCGATCCCCGGACGGTTCAAGGACTACGTGGCGATGCCCAAGTCGAACATGTACCAGTCGTTGCACACGACGGTCGTCGGACCGAACGGGACGCCGCTCGAGATCCAGATCCGCACGCGGGACATGCACCGCACCGCGCAGTACGGCATCGCGGCGCACTGGCGGTACAAGGAGGGCGGCAAGCAGTCGAAAGACACCGCCGACCTGGCGTGGCTCGGACAGATGATGGACTGGCTGAAGGACATGGCCGATCCGCGCGAGTTCATGGAGGGCCTGCGGATCGACCTGTCCGGTGGACGGGTGTTCGTCTTCACGCCGAAGGGCGACGTGATCAACCTGCCCCAAGGGGCGACGCCGGTGGATTTCTCCTACGCGATCCACACCGAGGTCGGGCATCGGACGATCGGCGCGAAGGTCAACGGGAAGCTCGTCCCGCTCGACTACGAGCTTCGTACCGGCGACTCGGTGGACGTCCTCACCTCGAAGGCGCAGGGGGAGGGGCCGTCGCAGGATTGGCTCCAGTTCGTCGCGACCCCCCGCGCGCGGAACAAGATCCGGCAATGGTTCGCTCGGGGACGCCGCGAGGATGCGCTCGACCAGGGGAAGGACCTCCTCCAACGGCAGATGCGCAAGCAGAACCTCTCCTTCAAGCGGTTGACCACCGAGGAGGCGCTGGAGCAGGTGGCCACGGATCTGAAACAGCCCGACCTCGATGCCCTGTACGTCGCGGTCGGGGAAGGGCACGTGTCGCCGCAGTCGGTCGTCGCCCGGTTGTCGCGACAGCTGAGCGGCAGCTCGGAGGAAGAGGTCACCGACGTCCCGCTCGCGCGCCCGGTCCACATCGCCCAACCCGAGGTGGCGAAGGGCGTCATGGTCAAGGGGCTCGGCGACGTCTGGGTGCGACTCGGCCGATGCTGCACGCCGGTGCCGGGCGATCAGATCGTGGGGTTCGTGACGCGCGGACAGGGGGTCTCGGTGCACCGGGCCGACTGCCCGAACGTGAAGACCCTGCGGCGTGAGCCGGAGCGCATGATCGAGGTCTCCTGGGCGGAGGGGAAATCCACGTCGTTCGTCGTGGCGATCCAGGTCGAGGCGCTGGACCGCACGCGGCTCCTGTCGGACATCGCCACGATGCTCTCGGATCAGCACGTCAACATCCTCTCGGCCAACTCGTCCACCGGGCGCGATCGCATCACGAGGCTCCGGTTCAGCTTCGAGCTCGCGGACATCACGCACCTCTCCTCCCTGCTCGCATCGGTGAAGCGTGTGGAGAACGTGTACGACGCGTATCGCGTGGTCCCGAGCTAGATGCGCGTCCTGCTGCAACGGGTTACCCGCGCGTCGGTATCGATCGAGGGGGACGTGATGTCGTCGATCGGCATCGGCTACGTGCTTCTCGTGGGCTTCGGGCGCGGGGACGAGGCGTCACAGGTCGACCGGCTCGCCGACAAGATCGTCGGTCTGCGGATCTTCCGCGACGCCGATGGGAAGACGAACCTGTCGATCGCGGACGTGAATGGCGAGGCCCTCGTCGTATCCCAGTTCACGCTCTACGCGGACACCCGCAAGGGTCGTCGGCCGTCGTTCGTGTACGCGGCGGATCCTGCCGAGGCGGCCGAGCTCGTCGAGGCGTTCGCCGAGGCGCTGGAGGCGCGCGGCCTGAAGGTGGGACGAGGCGTCTTCGGCGCCGAGATGGAGGTGGAGCTTGTGAACGACGGGCCTTTCACGATGTGGCTCGATGCGGAGTCGTCATGACGGAGGAGCGGCGGCGCGTCTCGTCGGGCTCCCCGTACGAAGCCACGATCGGGTTCAGCCGGGCGGTCCGCGTCGGTGATCGCGTGATCGTTTCGGGAACCGCGCCGATCATGCCCGACGGCAGCGTCGGACCCAACCCGGCCGCGCAGGCTCACCGATGCTTCGAGATCGTCGCTCGAGCCCTGGCCGAGGCAGGCGCGACCGTCGCGGACGTGGTGCGGACCCGGATGTACCTCGTCGATGCCGCCGACGCGGAGGCGATCGGGACGGTCCACGGGTCGGT
>JALYLP010000690.1 GCA_030774195.1 Actinomycetota bacterium
CGTCCTGACGGGAAGCGGCCTTGGTCCAACCTCAGGGATCGATGAGATGACCATCACGTACGACTGGCGCGCGGACTTCGAGAACTCAGAGACCTCCGTGCGTTCTACTTCGACGGGTGCGGATTCGAGCCCACGAACGCGGGATTGATCAGGTTGTAAGTGTCTCGGTCTCGACGAGAGCTTCCTCGCGAGCTTCGGGTAGCGGAGCGGCACGCCGTCGGGATCCTCGGCGAGCACCTCGACGGAACCGTCCGGGCGGAGCACGGACACGCGGTCGGCGGTAGTGCCCCACGATGAGCGGACCGTCGGCGGCGGGCGCGATGCCGTCCGGCTGCGAGCCCGTGAGGTCCGCGATCTGCTCGGCCGGACCTGCCGAGCCGTCGACCTCGATAGCGATCCGCGAGATAGATCTGCCCCGCCTCGGCCTGGCTTCGAACAGGGCCGATCGCACGAGGTCGATATCTTTGCTGGGTTGCGCTCTGGCGGCCCGTGCGCCATGTTTCAAGCTCTGGAGCACTCCGTCCGCGGTTCGGACCGTGTTCCGTGAAGGGGGAGGCGAGGCTTGAACGGCGGGGAAGGCTCCGTCCAACTGCGTGACCTGGTCAAGCGCTTCGGCACGGTGGCGGCAGTGGACGGTATCAACATCGACGTGGAACCCGGCGAGTTCCTGTCGCTCCTAGGTCCGTCAGGCTGTGGCAAGACCACGACCCTCCGCATGCTGGCCGGGTTCGAGGACCCCACAGAAGGGGACATCCTCATCTCGGGACGATCCGTTCGAGGCACGCCTCCCCACCAACGCGACGTGAACACGGTCTTCCAGAACTACGCGCTCTTCCCCCACATGTCCGTCTCGGAGAACGTTGCGTACGGCCTTCGCCAGAAGAAGGTTGACAGGGCCGAGATCGGGCGCCGGGTGGGCGAGGCACTCGAGATGGTGAAGATGGGCCGGCTCGCGAACCGCAAGCCGCGTGAGATGTCGGGCGGCCAGCAACAGCGGGTGGCGCTCGCGCGCGCGCTCGTGAACCGGCCGAGCCTGCTCCTATTGGACGAGCCGCTCGGCGCCCTCGACCGCAAGCTGCGGGAGGAGATGCAGATCGAACTGAAGCTCCTGCAGTCTCAGGTCGGGATCACGTTCATCTTCGTCACGCACGACCAGGACGAAGCCCTGTCCATGAGCGACCGGATCGCGGTGATGCTGGACGGCCGCGTCGAGCAGCTGGCCGACCCCGACACGATCTACGACCACCCGGCCTCGGCGTTCGTAGCGGGCTTCATCGGAAAACAGAACTTCTTCGAGGGAACATCGCGTGACGGCGGCGCGACCGTAGAAGGTGATGGGTGGACGAGCCGGTCCTCGCTCGAGGCGATCGGCGCAGTGGATGGGCGGGCTGCGCTTGCCGCCGTCCGCCCTGAGGCGATACTGGTGTCTCATGAGCCGCCAACGGAGGGGCGGAACGCGATCTCGGGCGAGCTCGCGAGCGTCTCGCACCTGGGCGACGTGATCCAATTCGTCGTGCGCACGCCGGGGCGCAGGGAGATCATCGCTCGGCTCCCGCGCCCGGATGCCCCGCGTCTGGAGGTCGGAGGGCGGGTGTGGTGCTCGTGGAGCCCGGATCATACGCAGGTGTTCGGCGCGGAACAGGCCGAGGTGGTCCTGGCCGATCCCGCGAGCGACGAGGTAGCCGCGGTGGCCGGCTAGACCATCGATAAGGATGAGAGAGAGGGGTACTCATGGCGGAACCTGATGAGGGTCTGAAGATCCTGGCGTCGTCATCGTCGGCGCAGCGGATCAGCCGGCGTGCGTTCATGAGCGGCTCGGTCGTGGCCGCGTTCTCGGGCGGGTTCCTGCTCTCGGCATGTAGCAAGGGCAGCAGCACAACGAACGCGGCGACCGGCGCCGGGGGCTCGTCGGGGGCGACAACGCCCGTTCTCGAGGACAACCTGAACTTCTACCACTGGGCCACATACGATGATCCGAAGATCTTCAAGAGGTTCACCCAAGAGCTGGGGCCGGCGACCCAGCTCGACTACTACTCGTCGAACGAGGAGTTGATCACGAAGCTGGTGGCGGCGGCCGGCAGCAGCGGGTACGACATCGTGGTGCCGACCGGCCCGTACATCCCGCAGATGGTCGCGAACAACCTGCTGCAGGAGCTGGATCTGTCGAAGATCCCGAACTTCAAGAACCTCGAGACGGTCTTCACGAACCAGCCCTGGGACCCGGGCAACAAGCACTCGGTGTGCAAGGACTGGGGAACGGTGGGGTGGATCGTCGACAAGAGCCAGATCTCCAGACCCATCAACACCTGGAGCGACTTCATCGACGTCGCGATGAACGAGGCGAGCGGGAACGTCTCCTTGCTCGACGCCCAGAACGAGGTCTACGGCGTGTACTTCTGGGCGAACGGGATCGACTGGACGACCACGAGCACGGCGGACCTCGACGCGTACGAGGCGTGGGCCCTCGAGTTCGCGCCCCACGTGAAGGCGTTCGACTCGTACCCGGGCTACTCTTTCGCCGAGGGGAACTACGCGTTGTCTCACGCGTGGAACGGCGACGCGAGGCAGGGGTTCAACTCGTTCGAGGACCCGAGCCGCTACGCCTGGGGTCTGGGCGCGCCGAACACCGAGCTGTGGATGGACAACTGGACCATCGTGCAGGGCGCCCCGCACCCCGAGGCGGCCTACGCGTTCATCAACTTCATCCTCGACCCGGGGAACTCGCTGCAGGACATGGCGTACCACGGCTACAACACCGGCATCACGGGCGTGAAGGAGGCCGCCGAGGCGGCGGGCCTCCCGTTCCTGGACATGATCTTCTTAACCGACGCCCAGCTCGCCACGATGCATGCGCAGGAGATCAACTCGGCGTTCGATCGCGAAGTGGAGATCTTCCTGAAGATGAAAGCCGCCGCGGGCGGGTAGGCGGGGAGGGTGGCCCAGCGGGTCGCGGAGTCCGAGCGCGGTGCCCGGAGGATCCGGGCGCCGCGTTTCGCCATGGCGCTGCCTGCCTGGATCTGGTTCGTCTGCTTCTTCGCCCTTCCGGTCCTGTGGATCGTGTACTACTCGCTCGGATACAAACCGGACATCTTCCATCCGATCGCGACCGACAAGCTCTCGTTCGCTACGTATCACGAGGCGTTCTCAGGCACGTTCCTGCACGTCTTCGCGCAGACGCTGCAGATCTCGATCCTCGGCACGATCCTCTGCTTCCTGATCGGGTTCCCGTTCGCCTACTGGCTCGCGACCCGTGTGTCCCCTCGGTGGCGAGGCGTACTGCTCGGACTGGTGGTCGTGCCGTTCTTCGTGAACTTCCTGGTTCGCACGATCGGGTGGTTCATCCTCTTGTCGCCGGCCGGTCCGGTCTCGACGCTCCTGCAGCGATGGGGGCTCCGCAGCGAGCCGCTGCATCTGTTGCAGACCCGGGGAGCCGTGCAGCTCGGTGTCGTCTACAACTACTTGGCCCTAATGATCCTGCCACTGTTCGTGACGCTCGACCGGCTGGATCCCGCGATGCGCGAGGCATCGAAGGACCTCGGCGCCAGCCGCGGGAAGACGTTCCGCCAAGTCACACTCCCGCTGGCCTCCCCCGGCATCGTCGCCGGGTTGCTCCTGGTCTTCATCCCGCTCACCGGCGACTACATCACCGCCTTGGTGTTGGGGGGCGCGAAGGGGAATATGGCCGGCGTCCTCGTAGCGAGTCAATTCACCGTCGCACAGAACTGGGCGCTCGGAGCCGCGCAAGCCGTGATCCTCATCGTCATGATCATGGGAACCGTCGCCGTGTTCAGTGTGCTCGCGCTTGCGATCCGAACGATCGCGAGGGCGCGCCGGAAGATCACGCTGCCGCCGGTCGCGGAGGAGGCTGCATGAGCGCCGTCGAGGCTCGCGGTGACGGGCATCGTCGGGATCTCGTCGACGTGGCCCTTCGCATCTGGGCGATCCTCGTCTATGCGTTCCTGTTCCTGCCGATCCTGGTGATCGTCGTGTACTCGTTCAACAACGGGCGGGCGATGCTCACGTGGAGCGGCCTCGGCCTGGACGGGTATCGGACCGGGACCACGGATCCCACCATCTTGAACGCCGTGAAGACCTCGATCGCGGCAGCCACCGGGACTGTGATCATCGCGACCATCCTCGGGTCGTTCGCGGGGATCGCTCTCGCCAGGCGGAAAGGCAAGTGGACACTTCCATTCCTGGCTCTCGTGTTCCTGATCCTCGTTACCCCCGAGATCGTCGACGCGATCGCGCTCCTGATCTGGTACGTGCGTCTCGGCGGCCCATTCGGGCCGAACACGAGGATCCCCGGCGTC
>JALYLP010000691.1 GCA_030774195.1 Actinomycetota bacterium
CCTCCAGGCGCTGGCGGACGGTCTCCAGGAGCTGGGCGCAACTGTGCGAGGTGCGCCAGACGATGTCCCCTTCCGGTTGGACGCGGCCACGTTGAAGGCCGGCGATCACTTCACGTTCTCGACGAAGGCGGGGCCGGTCGACTGCCTCGGCAGGCCCGCCGGGACGGACGGTTTCTCCGATCTCGACGCGTCGGCGACCCAGGAGGCCCTCGACGGCCTCATCGTTCGGGTGGCGTCGATCGACGACCTCATCCGGATGAAACAGTCGGCCGGCCGACCGCAGGACCTCATCGCCGTTGAGTGGCTCTCGGCCCTCCGCGACGAGCTCGACCAGCGCGAGGAGTGAACTCGGCCGGATCTTCGGGCTGAGCTGTCGGACCCTTGAACTAGCGTGACGCTCTCCCCCTCTCGTAATCCTTGACATACTGACAAGGGATAGCGAGGATGGGGTGGGACTACCGCGACGTTCGCCGCGAAGCCATCCGTCAAGGCTGGGTCGTGACACGCCGGAAGAAGGGCGAGATGTTCATGTCGCCGGACGGATCAACGATGGTGATGTGGCACTCAACACCGTCGGACGTGAACGCGATCCGACAGCTTGTCAGGCGGCTTCGCAAGGGCGGGTTCGAATGGGGAAGTTGACGCGCTTCGGATTCAGCGTCGATATCGAGACGTGGGGGCAGCCGCCGACCGACGATCAGGTCGATGCGTTCATCGACGCGCTCTCGGATCTCGGAGCCTCCGGCTCCACGATCAGCTACGGAGGGCTCGCTGGAGGGATCGGCGCGACGTTCTCCGTGGAGGTGCGCGCCGCGAAGGGATCAGACCCAGTGACCGAGGCGACGCGTCAGGCGGTCGAGACGTTCGAAGCTGCGTGCGAACAGGTCGGCATCGTTCACGGAGGCATCGCCCGAGTGGACACGATGACCGACTCATACCTCGATCGATTCATAGAACAAGAATCTGAGCGTTATGCAGGGGTCAGCGAGGTCGCCGCACTGTTCTGCGTCTCGCGACAGCGCGTGGCTGAGCTGCGGACGAAGCCGGGATTCCCCGCCCCGATCGCCGAGCTTCGGGCTGGTCCTGTCTGGAAGGTCTCGTCGCTCAGCCGTTTCCTCGAAGAGTGGGAGCGGCGGCCCGGCCGCCCTCGGGGAGCGAAATCAGCCTAGATTCACTCGTCCTCGGGCGTCCCGGGTCGAGTTCCAGTGAGACCGAGTTGATGCAATACCGGTCGCCGGTCGGCTTCGGGCCATCCGGGAACACGTGCCCGAGGTGACCGCCGCAGCGGGCGCACGTGACCTCGGTGCGGTGCAACCACAGGGTCATCGTGCAGCTCCACAGCCCCTCGCTCGATCGGCTCCCAGAAGCTCGGCCAGCCGGTGCCGGACTCAAACTTCGTCTTTGAGCTGAAGAGTTCGGCGCCGCACCCGGCGCATCGATACACGCCCGGCTCATGCGACGAGGCGTAGATGCCGGTGTAAGGGGTGTTCCGTGCCCTTCTTGCGGAGCACCTCGAATTGCTCCGCGGTCAGCCGCTGGCGCCATCCCTCCTCGCTCGTCGGGATCGCGTCTGACTGATGCCTCGACGTATCCATGGTGATGTCTCCTTGTCGACGCTTCCGTCTCAGCGCAGGGGCGATCCGTTACGCCGTGGGCCAGTCCTGAGCCCTCGCTCGCGAGCATGGTCCAATCTTGGGCGTGTCCGCTCCCAACGACCAGGAGGCACTCGCCGAGCTGCTCTCGGCCGCTGGATTCGTCGCGGCGGAGGAGGAGGCAGCCGAGCTGCTCGCCCGAGCCGCCGGCGATGTCGAGCTCCTCGGCTCGCTCGTCGACCGCCGCCTCTCTGGCGAGCCCCTCGCCTGGATCACCGGACGCGTCTCGTTCTGCGGGTTGGAGATCCAGGTCGATTCCGGTGTCTACGTTCCACGGCGGCAGAGCGAGCCGCTCGCCCGTCGCGCCGTTGAACGCTTGCCGGCAACCGGCACGGCGATCGATCTCTGCACCGGGTCGGGAGCGATCGCGAGAACGCTGATGGCGAACCGCCCCGATGCGCGAGTCGTGGCGTCCGACATCGACGAGCGTGCCGTTGCGTGTGCGGCCGCGAATGGGGTGGAGG
>JALYLP010000692.1 GCA_030774195.1 Actinomycetota bacterium
CCCTCGAAGAGCGGCTCCGAGCCGCTCCCTTCGAAGGCCTGCGTCAGCCACCGCCCCGTCTCATCGCCTGTGTCTTCCTGCCAGAACAGCACCTCGGCGCCGTCCAGGCTCGCATAGCCCTGGATCACGCCGACGGGATGATCGGAGATCTTCCTGCGCTCGCCCGTCGCGACGTTCCAGCTGTGGACCTGCCACACGCCGGATTCGTTCGATGCGAAGACGGTCCGGTCAGGTGCGCTCCTGGACCAATGCGGCAGGGTCATCTTCGGAGCGCGGAACCGACGCTCCCATAACGGCATCTCGGACATCGCGACAGGCTACCCGGAACGATCCGCCCGGGTGCTCAGCCGTGCGAGCTGCTCAGGAGCCGCTGGTGGTGCCGCCGCTCGATGGGCCGTGCTCGCCCGACTTCCCGTGCACGCCCGAGTTCCCGTGCACTCCCGAGTTGCCATGCACACCCGCAGCCTTCGCGGCCTCGTGCGCCTGGTGACGCTCCCAGTTCGTGGCGAGGTGGCTGAGCGCGTTCAGCAAGCCGGGCGCCTGCGGGTTCTTCTCGCAATTCGCCTCGACCGTGTTGATCGCGTGGCCGAGGCCCGTCGCGTCCTGCACCGCCGGGAGCTGATCCTGCACATCGACAAGGGCGTCCTGGCAGTCCACCGCCGTGTGGGTAGTCGCAGCGTTCCCGCCCCCGCCACTCGCATCCGGCGCATCGCTCTGCTGGTCCTGTTCGGGTGCCTCCGGAGCCTCCGACGGTTCGTCGGACGAGGACTCCTGGGAGGTGGCCTTGTTCGTGTTGCCACCGGGATGGGCGGCGGCGACGCCCCCGAGGAACCCGGCGATCAGCAGGCACAGGAGCATGCCGCCGACCGGACCCTTGAGGACGCGCTGGAGCGTGCTGCGAGGACTAGTCATGGAATAGGTATCGCCTTCGGCTGACCCCTAGCTTATGGGCCTCACGGCTCGTTCGCGACCATCGTTCGACCTAGTTCTCTCACCGTGACACCGCGTCAGCGGCCGTTGGGGATCGCGCTCAGGACCCGCTCCGGCGAGCATGGGAGGTCCACGTGCCGGACGCCCAGGTGGGACAGCGCATCCACGACCGCGTTCTGGACCGCGGGGGTCGATCCGATCGACCCCGACTCCCCGATCCCTTTGGCTCCGAGGGGGTTCACATCCGTGAGGGTCTCGGTGTTGGCGGTCTCGAACGCCGGCAGATCGGCCGCGCTCGGCATCAGATACGTCGCCAGCGTGCCGGTGACGGGATTGCCCACCTCGTCGTAGACGACCTCCTCGAAGAGCGCCTGCGCGATCCCCTGTGCGATCCCACCGTGCTGCTGTCCCCGGACGAGCGCCGGGTTCAGGATCCGGCCGCAGTCGTCGACGGCTATGTGACGGATCAGATCGACGGACCCGGTCTCCCGATCCACCTGGACCACCGCGACGTGCGCACCGAACGGGAACGTCGAGCCCGGCTCGCGGTAGACCCCTTTCGCAGACAGCGCGGACCCGCGATCCTTCGCGGCAGCCGCCAGCTCGGCCCACGTGACCGCGCGGTCTGGAGCGCCCGCGACACGAAACCCTCCGTCGGCCGGCCCCTCGAGGTCCGCGGCATCGACCTCGAGCAGCTCAGCGGCAAGCGACCTCGCGACGTCCGCCACGTCGCCCGCCCTCGTCGCGACCGACGAGCCGCCCGCCTGGAGCGACCGGGAGCCCCACGTGCCCTCGCCGCGTTCCACCAAAGCCGTGTCCGAATGGATCACGCGCACGTGCTCGATCGCGACGCCGAGGACGCCCGACGCGAGCTGAGCGAAGGCGGTCTCGTGTCCCTGACCGTGCGAGGACGTCCCCGCGTAGACGGTCACCCGACCGTCGTCCTCGATGTCCACCCGAGCGAACTCCTTCGAGGAGAACGACGTGATCTCCACATAGGTGGACAAGCCGATCCCCAACAGGAGAGGGTCCCCGCGCTCCCGGCGGACCGCCTGTTCCTTCCGGAGGTCCTCGTATCCCGCCAGCTCGAGCGCGCGATCGAGCGCCACGGCGTAGTCGCCGGAGTCGTACGTCGTCTCGGTCGCCGTCGTGAACGGGAAGGCGTCCGGAGGGATCAGGTTCCTCCGGCGGATCTCGACCGGGTCGATCGCCAGTTCCTGGGCAACCATGTCCATCGCTCGCTCGACGCAGGCCGCTGCCTCGGGCCGCCCCGCGCCACGGTAGGCGCCGACCGGGGTGGCATTCGTGACCACCGACCGCCCGCGATAGGCGATCCTCGGGATGCGATAGACGCCCGCGAGCATCTCGCCGGTCGTCGCGGGCAAGAACGCGCCCAACGGGTACGCGCCCATGTCGGCGACGATGTCCACGCGCAGGCCGACGACGGTCCCGTCGCGGCGAGCCCCGATCTGGACATGCTGCACCTGCGCCCGACCGTGCCAGAGGCCCAGCATCGATTCGCTCCGTGTCTCGAACCACCGGACCGGCCTGGCCAAGAGCTGCGCCGCCCGCGCGACCACCAGGTACTCCGGGTAGACGGGGATCTTCGCGCCGAAGCCTCCGCCCACGTCGGGAGCGATCGCATGGACCCTCTGTCGATCGATGCCGAGCAGCTCGGCGAGATCGTTGCGGACGTCGAAGGGCACTTGGGTCGACACCCAGACGGTGTAGCCGTCCTCCTCTGGAATGACGGCGATCCCGTCCGCCTCCATCGGCACCGGGGCAAGGCGCTGGTTGACGAAGCGCCCTTCGACGACGACGTCCGCACCGGCCAGAACGTCCTGTTCCCAGTCGTGCTCGAAGCGGTGGGCGACGTTCGTGCCGATGGCTGGGAACAGCAGCGGGGCATCATCCGCCGCGGCCAGCTCGGCATCGGTCACGGCGTCGAGGGGGTCGGCCGATGCTTGGATCAGTTCGGCGGCGTCCTGCGCCTGCCCCGAGGTTTCCGCGATGACGACCGCGAAGGGTTCGCCGACGAATCGCAACCGATCGCGGGCGAGGGCCTCTCGATCGAAGGGCTGGTCCAGCTCCCCACCGGGAGCCTCCACGTTGCCGGCGGGCGGCTGCGCCGGGAGTTCCAGGTCACCCGCCGTGTAGACGGCGACCACGCCCGGCATCGAACGAGCCTCGTCCACGCCCTTCACCCCTGATAGCTGCGCGTGGGGGAAGATGGAGCGAACGAAGACCGCCCGCAGCGATCCCTCGATCTGGATGTTCTCGAGGTACCTGCCTTCCCCGCGAAGGAACCGTGGGTCTTCGGCGCGGAGGGCTGGGACGCCGAAGGTCGAGGGAGGAACGGCAGTCACGGCGGACATAGTCCCATAGCTGGAGGGAATGGAACGATGCGAACGATCCGTCTGCTCACCGCCGCAACGTGTCTGCTCCTGCTATCGCCCGGAGCGGCTGCGGCCAACGGCCGCGATCGCATCGCGAGACCGATCGCCGCGGCGGCGATCAAGGTCGTCCCGGTGAAGACCGGTCTCAACGGCCCCTCGGGGTTCACGTTCTCACCCAACGGGAAGATCTGGTACCTGGAACGAGCCACGGGGGAGGTGCGGATCCTCAACCCGAAGACCGGCGCGGATCACCTCTTCTACAAGATCGCGATCGTGAACAGCGCCGGCGAGCGAGGGGCGCTCGGGATCGCGTTGGATCCATCCTGGCGAACGCAGCCGTTCGTCTACGTCTACGTCACGCGGACGTGGAACGGTGCGCTCCGCAACCTGCTGGTGCGGATCCGCAACGACGGCGGACACGGGACCCACTTCCGGGTCCTGCTCTCCACGCCACCGAGCGCGAGCGGCTATCACAACGGCGGTCGGATCCGGTTCGGTCCCGACCACAAGCTCTACGTGATGGTCGGCGACGGACACAACTCATCGAATGCGCAGGATCGAACGAGCAACCTCCAGGGCAAGATCCTGCGGCTCGATCGCGACGGCACGGCGGCGGCCGGGAACCCGTACGGGCGCATCTGGTCGTTCGGGCACCGCAACTCGTTCGGGTTCACCTTCGACCCGAAGACCGGCCGTCTGTGGGAGACCGAGAACGGACCCGAGTGCAACGATGAGATCAACCTCATCGTCAGGGGCGAGAACTTCGGCTGGGGAGCCAACGAGAACTGCAGCGGCGCGGCACCGCGCGACACGAACAACAGCGGTCCGAAGCCCCGCCACCTCCCCAAGACGTACTTCGCCAGCCCGATCGGGATCACGGGAGCGGCGTTCTGTATCTCGTGCGGATTGGGTGCGGCCGTCAACGGCGACCTCGTGTTCGGGATGGTGAAGAGCCCCTACTCGATCAGGGCGGTCAACATGAACACCACTCGGACGGGGTTCTCGGCGGCCCCGAGGATCCTGCTCAACGCGTCCTCGTCGAACGGCGTGCACTCGCTCGAGATCGGGCCGCACCACCGCATCTACTTCAGCGGACCCAACGGGATCTACCGGCTCGCCCCGGCCTGAACGGGACCTTTGGGGGGTCGCGCGTTCGAAAGAGGTCCGGTACGCTCCTTCGTGAGGGGGGAGCGTCCGTCCCCCGACGGATGCAGCAGGGAGGTCTCGCGGTGAACATCGGCCGTCCCAAGCGGATCATCGAGATCGAGCCGGCCACGGTTCCGTTGCCCGACCCGCAGATGCCGATGCCGGAACCGGGGCCCGCGCCCGTGGAACCGATGCCGCTCGAGCTCCCGGTGGAACCGCCCGGCCCATGAGCTCCAACGTCTCGCTCGCTCGCGAACTTACCGTCGGCGCGACGACGGAGCCGATCGTCGCCTGGCGAGCCTGGGCGCTCACGGGGCATCGCGACGGGACGGAGCTGTTGCTCCGCCCGGTCGCGGGGCGCTCCCGCCCCTGGCGACCCATGGAACCCACGGAGGCCGCGTGCAAGCACGCGCGCCTCCACGGAGCACCCAACGTGGACTGCTCGTGCGGGCTCCACGGCACCCACGACGTCGAGATCCTCCGGCGGACGCGGTGCCCGGCCGTTCTGGGCCGGGTCGCGTTCTGGGGGCGGGTGATCGAGCACGAGCTCGGGTACCGGGCGCAGTTCGGCTACCCCCAACGGCTCGCGCTCGTATGCCAGTTCTGCTTCTGGCTGTGGGGGCCGCATGGCACGCGCCCGGCCGTGGTTGGGTGGCTCCAGCGCGACGAGCTGATCCCCTTCTGCTGGCCCCACCTCGAGCAGGCCCAGCGGTACGGGATGGAGCCGCGACGGTTGCTCCCAGCAGACGAGGTCGACCTGCGGCTGCGCGAGACGTACGCGGTCGACGTGCTCGCGTTCTAACGCGCTACAGGTAGCCGCAGGAGGCGCACGTTGACCGCCGAAGAGCCCGCGCGGATCGGGATCGTTCCGTCGTCGAGGACCTTGAGCTCCTCGACCCCGAGGAACTCCTTGACGGTCTGCTCGACGAACGGACGGAGGACCTTCAGGCGCGTCACGCGGCAGATGCTACTTCCCGTTGGTGGAGAAGTGCTGGTAGTCGATGGGCCACGACCAATCGCCGCCCCACCCCCACCCGATCGCATGGAACGCCTTCCAGACGACGTCGCCGTGGAAGATCATGCCTCTGCGCCTGACGGACCGGTCCGCGTACGACGCCCCGTTCGGTGGAGAGACCCCGCCCGACCAGAGCTCGGGATTCTCGACGGGATTGATATCGATCGCCTTGCCGTAGGCATGCATCGACCAGGTACAACAGACGCCGTTGCGGTACCGGCAGTTGAACGCCGAGGTGTTGTCGTCCTTCATCGAACGCTTGTCGTCGGCGCCGTAGCGGTCGACCAGCCGGATCTTTCGGATCGGGAATCGAGCGGCGTAGAGCTTCCCGAAGAGCCGGGAGACGTCCCGCGCGACCGTGCGATGCACGACGAGCCGGCCGTGGTGGGCCTGCCGGTCGAACCCCCAGAAGGTGACGCCGACCAAGCGGAGCTTGTCCAGCCCGACGGGGCACCCGGGCCGCCACGACGAGCCGCGCATCAGGTCGCGGATCGACGCCGGGAGCGGTCGAACGCCCGAGTGGTACGGCGGCGCCGAGGCGGCGACCGGTACGAGAGGAACGAGGACCAGCGCCAGCGCCAGGAGGACAACGGCACGTCGCATCTGCCGATGATGGCGCATCCGGTCCGGGAACGTCCGCGTGGAGCTCAGGACGAAGGCGGTTCGAGGTCGCTGAGGCCCTTCTTGCGCGCCGCCGACTGCGCCAGGCGGAACCGAAGGCTCTTGTCTCCCCCCTGTTGGTCGCCGTTACTCTCCGAGGTTCCGTTCCCGTCTGTCTGGGACGGGGCCATCGCCCGGAACGCGGGGATCGGCTCCAACTCGGGGTCCAGCGCCGGGTCCAGCGCGGGATCCGGGTCCGGCTCGGGGTCGGGATCAACGTCGGCTCCCTCGTCGATGTCGCGGATGCCGTGCCGCTCGGCGAGCAGGTCGGCCTCGAGCTTGGCCGCACGTTCTTCGGCCACCTGAGCGCGCTCGAGCGCGCGAGCGAGATCCTGACGAAGCTCATGGGCGTGTGGTTCCTCGCGAGGTGACGCAGCGGGATCGGGGTCCCGTTGCAAGGATCGGGCTTGTGCCACCTCCGCATAGGCGCTCCGGAGACGCTGATCCATCTGTTCGAGCTCCGAGCGCGTCGAGGCCAGCTGTTGCTCGAGCTCTTCGGTCTTCGCATCGGGCGCGTCCGGCGTCGTGGACGGCGCCTGTTCGAGCTCGATGACACGAGCCCGGAGCGCGTCTCGCTCGGCGCTCAACTGTGCCATCTCGCCTCGGACGGCGTCCCCGCCGGACTCCGCCTCCTGTGCCCGGCGCTCCAGGTCGGCCTTCGCGGCCTCGACCTCTCGCAGCTGCAGCGTCACCGCGGCGGTCGTCGCCTCGAGCTCCGCCGCTCGCGAGCCGAACACGGCGACCTTCGTCTCGAGCTCGTCGCGGACCGCCTCCGTGGCCTCGGCTCGGCGCGCGCTGTCCGCGGCCGCCGTCGTCGCTTCCTGGGCCGCGCGTTCCAGCCCGGCGATCCGCTCATCCGTCACCGGGTGGATACTCGCCTGGCTCGCCTCGACGAGGCGAGCCTCGAGCTCGGTCACCCGAGCCTCGGCGGCCGCGGCCCTGGTCTCGATCTCGCGAGCTCGCTGGCCCGTCTCCTGCGCGAACCGCTCGGCGGCTGCGAGCCGCTGCGCGGCCTCGCCGTCGCCGGGAGCCGCCGCGCGCGCATCGGC
>JALYLP010000693.1 GCA_030774195.1 Actinomycetota bacterium
CTCTTGGAGGGCCCACCGCACGTCCTCACGCATCCAGCTGTTCGATCGTTGCCGTGGAAGGTGGTCGTTCGGTCCGCAGCCGCGAGCCGACCCGCTCTACCTCTCGCATCACCCGGAGCACGTTGCGACCGGCGACCTTGTCGAGGTCCTCGTCCGAGTAGCCACGATCCCGCAGCTCCTCGAACAGCGCGGGATAGCACGAGACGTCCTCGAGCCCGTCGGGGACCGCCTCCACGCCGTCGAAATCGCTCCCGACACCCGTCGCGTCGATCCCCGCGACGTCGCGGATGTGGTCGATGTGATCTGCGACATCCGATAGGGACGACGGCGGGGGGGCCTGGGATGCGAACCACGCTGCCATCGCCTTCTCGACGGCCTCACGATCGTCGGGGAACTCCTGCCGGAGGCGGCGCAACTCGTCCCACCCGGCGGCGTTCGCCTCCGCGCCCTCACGGGTGAGGAACCACGGAACGAACGTCGCCTGGATCACGGCGCCCGACCGTCCGGCGAGCTCGAGGACGTCGTCGGGGACGTTCCTCGGCACGTCGCAGAGGGATCGCGCGTTCGAGTGCGAGAACTGGACCGGCGCCTCAGAGACAGCGATCGCCGAGCGCATCGTGTCGTCGGACGTATGCGAGAGGTCGACGAGCATGCCGCACCGGTTCAGCTCCCGGACCACCTCCTCACCGAAGCGCGTCAGCCCGCCGTGGGTTCGTTCGCCGGTTGCCGAATCCGCCCAGGCCGTGTCGTCGTTGTGCGTGAGGGTCAGGTAGCCCGCGCCGAACGAGGCCAGGATCCGCAACGTGCCCAGCGAGTTGCCGATCGCATGGCCGCCCTCGACGCCGATCATCGACGCGACCTTGCCTGCCGCTGCGATCCGCTCGACGTCGTCGGGCGTGCGCGCGAGCTCGAGTCGTTCCGGGTTCCCGCGGATCAGCTCGAAGAGCGCATCGATCTGCTCGAACGTCTGCGTCACCGCTCGGTCGGCTGGGAGGTCCGAAGGAACGAACACGGACCAGAACTGGCCGCCGACGGCACCGGCTTCCAACCGCGGCAGATCGGTGTGCAGCTGCGGGCACGGTCCGGCGGGATCGAGCGCGTCGCCCTTGTCGCGTGCCTCGCGGAGCGCCCATAGGAGGTCGTTATGGCCGTCGATCAACGGCGCTTGGCGAAGGAGATCCGCTACCGGTCGCATGCGCCGGAGTATGCGCTATCGCGCCGGCGGCCCGGAAGCGAAGAGGGGCGGAGACGCGAACGGCGGCACCCGATGACCTGGCGCAGGTCACACGAGGAACGCTGGTCTCCCGGGCGCTGCCGAACTGGAAGATGGTCTCCGCCCCGACGAGAAAGTGGGACAGGCCGGAGGCGCCGTCAAGTCCGCAGCATGCAGCCTGTCTCGATCTACAAGTAGCGCGCCGTCGCCATGCAGGCGACCGCGAGGAGCAGCAGGACGAGGTCGATCTTCCCGTGCTTCTCGATCTCTCCGCCGAGATGCTCGATCCGCGCCTGTTGCTCCGGCGTCGGCGGGCCGCCCGAGGCCGCGACCGCATCGCTCATGTCGACGAGCCGCTCGACGTTCCGGCCGATGCCGAACGCCCCCAGGAACGCCGCGATCGTCGCGAGCACGGCCCCGATCGTCAGGACCAACCCGAAGTTGGAGCCCAACCAATCCCCCAGGGAGCCGTAATCGTTGAGGTCGCGGAGCCACAAGATCCACCCCGCAACAACGGTGGTGATCCCCAGCCCCGTGATCACCTTCGGAACCTTGCGCTTCTTCACGGCCGCGTGCAGGATCGGGCCCGCCGCGGGGCCGACCTCGGCGGCGGACGGCCCGATGAACCCGACGAACAAGAACGCGGATCCCACCCACAGGACCCCTGCCACGATGTGCAGGAGACGGAACACGATCATGAACAGGTTCGCTCCGAGCATCCGCTTCCCTTCCTCGACGGGCGTTCGGTCCGCCGAACCATAGGCGGAACGGCGACGCGCGGCCAGCCCGCGGGCCGGTAGCCTTGGCCCTCGATGCGCGCGGACGACGACTTCAGATCGATCACCACCGAGCGGCTGCTCTTGCGACGGTCGGTCGCGGGTGACGCGGAGACGATCTCGGCGTACCGGAGCGACCCCGCCGTGCACGCGATGCAGGGGTGGGACCGCACGGACCCGGACGGGGTTCGCGCCGAGATCGAGGAGATGGTGGACCGGAAGCCGGGGGACCCCGGTGGCTGGGTGCAGTTCACCGTCGAAGCGCGAGACGGCGGCATCGTTGGCGACGTCGGCCTGAGTCCCGCAGACGGCGAGACGGGCGTGATCAAGGTCGGCTACACGATCGACCCGCGGTTCCAGAGTCGCGGGTACGCCACCGAAGCGGTGAAGGCACTCGTCGACTACGCGTTCACCACCCTCGATGCGGACATCGTCCGCGCGTACGCGGGCTCGGAGAACACCCCATCGATCCGCGTGATGGAGAAGGTCGGCATGCGGCTCATGGAGCGGTTCCAGGGCAGTGACGGCGAGGAGACCTGGACCGGCGTTCGCTACGAGGTCACCTCGACGGGTTGAGGCGCCCGCGCCCGAACGCCTACGTGCGGCGCGGCACGACGAGGGCGTCCGCGGCGACGCAACCGGTAGGCGACACGATCACGGGATTGGCGTCGATGGCCTCGATGAGATCGCCGAGGTCCTCGGCGAGGACGCTCATCCGGGAGACGGCGTGCGCGAGCGCGGCGACGTCGGACGGCTTCGCGCCGCGTACGCCGTCGAGGATGGGCCGGATCTTCAGGCGATCGATCAAGCGGAGCGCCGCCGCTTCATCCAGCGGGGGGAGGCCGAGCGCGCGGTCGTGGAGGACCTCCACCAAGACCCCGCCCGCGGCGACGAGGACGAGCGGTCCGAACGTGGGGTCGCGCACGATCCCGAGCGCGACCTCCACGCCGGCAGGTGCCATCGTGGCCACGGTGACCTCGGGGCCGAGTCGAGCATCGAGGTCGGCGTACACGAGTGAGAGTTCAGGCGCTCCATCGATCCCCAGGCGCACCCCGTTCGAGTCCGTCTTGTGGAGCACCCCCGGCGCAGCCGTCTTGAGGGCGACCGGGTAGCCGAGAGC
>JALYLP010000694.1 GCA_030774195.1 Actinomycetota bacterium
GGATCGAGCATCGGACGATCGGCACCGACGAGCTCGCGCGGGAGGGATATCGCCGGAACGGTTCCGATCGCTGCTATCACTGCAAGACGGAGCTGTACGACCGGCTCGCGATGCTCGCAGCGACGGACGGGTTCGCCGCCTTGTACTCGGGCGCGAACGTGGACGACCTGGGGGACTGGCGTCCAGGTCTTCGCGCCGCGGCCGAGCACAACGTGCGCCATCCGCTCGTCGAGGCCGGCTTCACGAAGGCTGACGTGCGACGGGTCGCGCATGAACTGCATGTGCCGAGCGCCGACAAGCCGGCGATGCCCTGCCTCGCGTCGCGGCTGCCCTATGGGACCGCGGTTGAACCCACGGTGCTCGCGCAGATCGATCGGGCCGAGCGCGCCGTCCGGGCGCTCGGCTACCGCGAGCTTCGCGTCCGGCATCTCGGCATCAGGGGGCTCGTCGAGCTCGGGGACGAAGATCTCGCTCGCGCCAGGCGCACACCGGCGGCCGTGACCGCGATCGAGGATGCCGTCCGCGCAGTCGGTTACACCGACAGCCAGTTGGCCGCGTCGCCGCTGCGGTCAGGGTCGCTCAACCGACTTCGTCGCTCGCTACCGATCGTGGAGGCACGCCACCAGACGAAGTGAGGCTTCATGAACCGCGATCGCGACAACCCGAAGATCGTCTTCATCTCGTCCCTTGCTCCCGGGACCCGGACGGCGTGCTACTCGAGACCTCTCGTCCGAGCATCCCGGAGCCGCGGCGACCGTGAAGGGTACAGAAACTCCGATTCGGCTCATGACCTGCATCTTCCGGGTCACCTGCGATGTGACGTCCTGTGGCGAGGCGGGACCCTATCTACTGGGGCCGCGGGACTCCGCAGCAAGAGGAAGTCTGAGCGTTGCTCCTAGAACCTGAGGACCTTGCCAAGGCCAGAGAACCACCGCGTGCTGAACGGGAGGTCAACTCCCAGAGACCGAGAAACCGCAGGTCGGGAGCCGGATCCGAATAAGTGAACCCTTCAGGGTGACACTCAGCGCAGGCGGCCGCGCGACGCGGTCGTTCGGGTCATTCCATCTCTGAAGTGGTGGTGAACGGAGGCGCCTAGAAGGGCCACCCGTCGGGGTAGATGCGTCCATCCCGCCTGGTGCAGTAGCCCGCCGCCGCAGCACGCAACAGGGGAAGGTGAGGATCGGTCGGATCGGTCACGAACACGTTATCCAGTTCGAACGGGTCCGCCTGCTCATCATAAGCCTCCTCGAAACCGTCGGCATACCTCACGTACATCCATCCCCGTGACCGCACCCCGCAGTAGACGGGAACCTTGTTGTTGTCGTTCCAGTGCATGATCGGGAATTCTTGCCTGGCTGGGGCTGTGGTCCAGGGTTCGCCATCGGTCTGGGGTTGCCGCGTCAGATCGCCTACGAACGACTCGAGCGTCGAGCGGATGTCCACGTTCAAGGCGAGCCGATCGGATATCCCACCGACGGGGCCGACGGTCGACAGGTCGACACCCTTGCTGGCGATGATCATCGGGACACGCAGGCTCTCGTTGTAAGGCACCATCTTGCCGAACCAGTCGTGCTCGCCCCATTCGAAACCGTTGTCGGACATGAACAGCACAACGGTGTTGTCAGGCAGGGCTCTCCAGATCGCGCCGATCGCACGATCTACGCCGTAGATGGCGGCGAGTTGCTTTGCGTGGAAGGCGTCGTGGTGGGCCTGGAGGGAGGTGCTCCAGGTGTTGTCCCGTATGTAGCCTGGCTTGTCGGCGAGATCAGCTTCCGGGACGGAGGGCGGTTCGACGTACGAGCTCACGTCCCCGTCGAACCTTCCCGTGTCCCTCGGATCTGCGATCGCCGGGGCATGCGGAGCCGTTGGCGCGAAGTAGAGGAAGAACGGGCTGCTCGAGGCCGTGGCATCCTTGATGAACGACAACGACTGGTCCTGGAGGACCCTTGTCGAGTAGTCGTTCGGGCGGTCCCCGAAGTACATGCTGCTCACGCCATCGACGGCTGCGTAGTAGTTGTAATAGGAGCCACCTCTGACGTTGAACCAGCGATCCCAGCCCGGAGGAACGTACGTGTAGTCGGTCCGGGGGTTGTACCCGTTCAAGTATTTCCCGACGAGTGCGGTGGCGTAGCCGTCGGACTGAAGATCCGTCGCTATCGTGTCGTCCATCGCCCCGTACCGGAGCGAAGCGCCATAGCCTCCCCACGTCCCACGGTTCCCATAGATCCCCGTCGCGTACGAGTACTTCCCGGTGAGCGTCGTCACACGACTTGGGCAGCAGAGCGGGTTGGAAACGAAGGAGTTGGAGAACGACACGCCATGGGGGCTGACCAAACTGGTGAAATCCGGCATATACCTCGGGGTCACCGTGTCCCAGCGCTGATCATCCGTCATGATGATCACGATGTTCGGCGTGGTCGCCGAAGCATGCGCATGATGCGGTGGCGACGCCAGGAGGACGGTGGCAAGCAAAAAGGCACCGATCGCTCGCCGTGATCGGCGCCCACGACCGACGCGGCACAGGTCTTCGCCAGACACCCATATCTCCCTTCGGCAGCTGAGCTACCTCGGCACCTCGAGGCCTCTCGCTTTGCGTCCCCGCCTCACGACGGGTTTGCCCTTGTCGAGGAGTTGCTTTCCTCACCCCTGTTATCGGGCGAGCCTAGGGAAATGCTTAGCACCATCGAGAGGTAGCTCAGCCCGTTCATAGACGGGCCCCGCCCAGAAGATCCGGCCGATCACGGACGCAGCCTGCAAGGCCTGCTTCTCAGCCGGTTCAAGCAGATCGACACGGGCCGCGACGACCGCTTGCACGGTGTCGGGAACCGCGAAGTCCGAGGGCAGCTCCGCCAGGCGCCACGACCCGTTCTGCCGTTCGAGCAGCTGCCGGTCGATCAAGGTCCCGAGCAGCTCCTCCACGAAGAACGGGTTCCCCTCCGCGCGTTGGACGACCACCTCCCGGAGCCCGGCGGGCAGCGTCCCGCCGAGGAGCTGGTCGAGCATCCGCACCGCATCCTCCGAGGAGAGCGCTTCGAGTCCCAGCGTCGCAGCACGGAGACGAGCCCCCCAGCCGGGTCGCTGCTCAAGCACCTCCGGTCGCGCGGTCGCGATCAGCAGGAGCGGTCCACGCGTGTCCCGGACGACTCGTTCCAGAAGATCGAGCAGCTGTTCCTCGCCCCAGTGGATGTCCTCGATCAGAACGACGGCGGGGCGCTCCGCGACGATCTCCTCGAGGAACTCGACCCACGCGTCCTGGAAACGGTCCCGCGCGGCGAGGGGGTGCAGGCCATGGGCCACATCGAGCCCGAGCGTCAGCCCCAGGATCTCGCGCGAGCCGAGGCGCTCGAGCACCACCGCCGGTGGGTCGCTCTCGAAGATCCCGAGATGCTCCTTCAGCACCTCCGCGAGTGGCCAGTACGTGATGCCCTGGCCGTAGGAGAGGCACCGTCCGGTCCGCCGCAGCGTTCCCGGCCGAGCGGTCGCCGAGGCGTTCCCAGAATTCGCGCACGATCCTCGTCTTACCGACCCCCGCATCCCCGAGGATCGTTACGAGTTGCGGTTCCCGCCGGTCCTCGATCTCCGCGTAGGCTCGCTCGAGCACCTCCATCTCTTCGTCGCGGCCGACGAAGGCGCGGCGAAGACCTCCGATGCCGCGCGGACGCATGAGCGAAAGTCCGCGGACGAGGCGCCGGCACTTCACCCCTCCCGGCTTCCCCTTGGCCTCGATCGTCTGAGCTTCCCCGAACTCGAACGCGCCACGCGCGGTCGCAACCGTTCGCTCGCCGACGAGGACCTCGCCCGGCTCCGCGGCTTGCTCCAGTCGCGCTGCCACGTTGACCGGATCGCCCGTGACGAAGGAGCTGCCTTCGCGCGGCTTGCCGACGACGACCTCACCCGTGTTGATCCCGATCCGCAGCGCGAGCGTCTCGCCGAAGAGTTCGTGGAGACGCCGCTGCATCGCAAGCGCCCCGTGAAGGGCACGCTCGGCGTGATCCTCGAGCGATGACGGGGCGCCGAACACCGCCATCACGGCGTCTCCGACGAACTTCTCGATGGTCCCGCCGGCGGTTTCGATCTCGGCGGCCATGGCTTCGTAGAAGCGATCGAGCATCGCCCTCGTTCGCTCCGGGTCCAGTGAGCCGCCGAGCTCGGTCGAGCCCACCAGGTCGGCGAAGACGACCGTTGCCAGTTTCCGTTCGCTTTGGTCGGGACCGGTACCTACCGGCGCGGCGCAGGTCGGGCAGAAGCGCGCGGCCTCGGGAACAGGAGCGCCGCACGTAGCGCAGGTAGCCATCGCGCCAGATTGTGGACCTTCGAGCCGCCGGCGTTCCATCTCTACGTCAGCGAGGCTTCCATCGTGCGATCGCGGCACCACGCCATGCGCCGTCTCGCGCTGACTCGATGATGTGCTTCAGGCGGTCCTCTTCGTCCCCCGTGTCAGCGGCTTCCGGGCCTTCACGACCACCCCGGTCGCGACGTGATCATGACGCTCCGGAGGCAACGTCTTCCTCATGAGTTCGATGACTTCCTCGGTGAAGAGGGGGTAATGGGAGGCCTCGTCGATGCCGGATGGACGATGCCCGCCCACCCACACGTCTTCGAACCCCACCCCTTGAAGCTTCGCGGCGAAGACACGCTCCGCCATGGCTCCGGATACTCACCCAGCCCAGGCGCTCTGGTCGTTCGCGATCTCAGGCGGCAGCTCTCCCTCGACGGTGAGATCGGCCATCGAGACCCGCCCGCCGGGTCGCAGGACCCGATAGATCTCCGCGAGCGCCCTGCTCTTCCGGGCCGAGAGGTTCATGACCCCGTTCGAGATCACGACGTCGATAGACCCACCGGGAAGCGGGATGTCCTCCATCTCGCCGCGACGGAACTCCGTCCAACCGTTCACGCCTGCTTCGGTCGCGTGTGTTCTGCTTCGCTCGCACATCTCTTCCAAGATGTCGAGTCCGATCACGCTTCCCTGGGAGCCGACGCGCCTGGCCGCGAGGATGCTGTCGATCCCGCCTCCTGAGCCGACATCGAGGACGTCCTCTCCAGGCTGCAACAGGGCGTACCGGACGGGGTTCCCCACGCCGAGGGCCCAGGCCACGGCTCGTGTCGGAACCTCGGCGAGCTCCTCATCCGAATAGAGCCACCGAGCGACGGGCTCGCCGGCGCCTGTAGAGATCCCGGCGTAGGCGTCCCGGACCGCTTCCTTGATCTCGTCTTGGAACATCAGGTCCTTCGCCATCGGCCTACAGCCTTCCCACGAAGCGCTCGAGGCGCTCTTTCACGTGCGGTGGGATCTGCTCCGCGGTCGAAGTGGCGAGGAACGCCCGCATCTCCTTGGCGAACTCGAGCTCCCCGCAGCAGCTCCGACAGAAGGAGAGATGCTTCTCCACCTTCTCTTGGTCTTCGGGCGGGATCGC
>JALYLP010000695.1 GCA_030774195.1 Actinomycetota bacterium
GGTTCGGCTACATCGCGGTCCCGCCGACGATGCCCGGCCGCGAGGACCTGCGCGGCCCGCTCCTGCTGGCGCAGGTCGCGCGCGGGTGGGCGTTCCCCGTCGCGCCGCTGCAGCAAGCGATCGGCGACCTGGACCGGATCGGGGTGGACCTCGACCGGCTGCAACGGCGGCGCGATCTCCTGGTTCCGGCCCTCCGCGACCAGGGCTACGACGTCGTCGAACCGGAGGGAACGTTCTACGTGATCGCTCGCTCACCGATCCCGGACGATGAGGCGTTCTTCGACGTCCTCGTCGGTCATGACGTCTACGTCCTGCCGGGCTCGGTGTTCGAGATGCCGGGCTGGTTCCGGCTCTCCGTCACCGCGAACGACGAGATGTGCGAGCGCGCGGTCCCGGCGTTCGCCAAGGCCATCGCCGAGGTCCGTTCGTGAGCGCGCCCACCTTCGCGCTCCTGGGAGCCGGAGAGTTCGAGCCCTGGCATGACGACATCGACCGCACGCTCCTGGAGCGATCCAACGGCGACGGGAGCGTGCTGATCTCGCCGGCGGCGGCGGCTCCCGAGGGGGAGTCCGTCTTCGACACGTGGGCGGCGAAGGGCGTGGGTCATTACGAGCGGCTCGGGATCATGGCCCGGGTGTCACCGCTCCGGACGCGTGAAGATGCCCAGCGTCCGGACGTCGTCGCGATGCTCGACGAGGCTTCGCTGGTCTTCTTCTCGGGCGGCAACCCCTGGTACCTCGCCACGATCTTGCTCGGCACGCCGTTCTGGGCGCGTCTGCAGGAGCGGCTCCAGGACGGGCTCGCCTACGCGGGGTGCAGCGCAGGCGTCGCGTGCCTGACCGAGATGACCTACGACAGCGACGCACAGGATCTCGACCAGGTCTTCAAGCCCGGGTTGGGCTACGCCCGGAACACCCTGTTCGCACCGCACTGGGACATCGTCGACGATTGGCAACCGGGTGCGCGGGCGGCGATCACGGCGGCGGCGCCCCCGGGCGGCACGCTCGTCGCACTCGATGAGGACACCGCGATGGTGGGCGACGGAGCGTCGTGGACCGTCCACGGGCGTCAGGGGATCCACCTCTATCGGGACGGTGCGTGGAGCGATCACCTCGCCGGCGATACCTTCGACTTCTCGTTGGTGTGAACCGTGGTCGCCCTGACCCGTGACGCCCCGATCGAGGAGCGAGCGCCCGAGATCATCCGTCGACTGGAGGAGGCCTACCCCGACGCCAAGGTGGCGCTCAACTTCTCGAACCCCCTCGAATGCCTCGTGGCCACGATCCTGTCCGCGCAGTGCACCGATGAGAAGGTGAACGAGGTCACCGCGACCTTGTTCACCAAGTACCGAACGCCGCAGGACTATCTGGCGGTCCCGGAGGACGAGCTCCGTGCCGACATCAAACCCACGGGCTTCTTCAATCAGAAGGCGGCATCGATACGGGCGGCCTGCCAGCGGATCGTCGAGGTTTTCGGCGGCGAGGTGCCTCGGACGATGGAGGATCTCCTGACGCTTCGAGGCGTCGCGCGCAAGACGGCGAACATCGTCCTGGGCAATTCGTTCGGCATCGTCGAGGGCATCGCGGTCGATACCCACGTCAAACGGCTGGCCAACCGGATCGGGTTCAGCAACGAGTCGGATCCCGCGAAGATCGAGCAGGATCTCATGCGCCTTATCCCGCGCGAGAAGTGGTTCTCCTTCACGTACGTGCTGATCGATCACGGGCGGGCGATCTGTCACGCGAAGAAGCCGCGATGCATGGAGTGTCCGATCGAGCCGTTGTGTCCATCCAGCCAAGCGTGACCGGGGAACCGTCAGACCGCTGGCTGCAGCTCGCGGCCGTTCGCGAGGCGGCGTCTGCGGAGGCGGCGGATCTCCCGTCGCTCCTCCTCATCGAGGCCTCCCCAGACGCCGGCGTCCTGGTAGGTCACCAGCGACCACTCGAGGCAGGGCGAACGGACGGGGCAGGAGCCGCACACCGCCTTGGCGCGAACCGCCTGATCCGCGGCGGGCGGCGACGTCCCGATCGGGAAGAAGAGCTCGGGGTCCTCGCCGATGCAGGCCGCATCCGAGAGCCACCACGTCTCATCGGGATCGTGTCTGAATCTTCGTTCAGTCATCGTTCGTGCGGCTCCACAGGTGCAACCGAACGGCCGGCGTGGAGGCGACGATAGTGTCTGAATGGACGTTCAGTCAAGCGGCCGTCGTCGCCCATCGAGGCGACTCCGCGCACGTCGCGGAGAACACCGTGGAGGCCTTCGAGTCGGCGATCGAGCTCGGCGCAGAGGTGGTGGAGTTCGACGTCCGCATGACATCGGACGGTGTCGCGGTGGTGATGCACGACGCCGACGTCGCGCGAACGACGGACGGGAGCGGTCTCGTGCGGTCGATGACGCTCGAACAGGTCGGCCGGCTCCAGATCGAGCTCGTCGGCGGCGGCGCGGCCGGCGTCCCGACGCTGGAGG
>JALYLP010000696.1 GCA_030774195.1 Actinomycetota bacterium
ACCCGTTCAAGGACACCGCCGGGCCGGCGTTGAACCCGCTCATCAAGGTGATGAACCTCGTCGCCCTGCTCATCGCCCCGCTCGTCGTTGAGCACGCGAAGGACACCGCCCTGCGGATCGCGATCGGGGTGGCGGCTGCCGCGGTGCTCGCGATCGCGATCTGGATCTCGAAGTCGCGCAAATCGGAGCTGATGATCGAGCGCGTGGAGTCGGAGGTCGCGGCGGCCTCCTGACGGAGGCGCTTGCGGCCGCCGCTCGGACCTGTCTCGATACGCGCATGGGGGTCCTCGATCCGTTCCGGAGGTTCGCTCAGCGGATGCGCGAGTCCGACGAGCAACGCCTTGCCGAGGAGATCTACGATTGGGCGGCCAGCGTGCGAGGCACCACACGGATCGCCGACGTCGAATCGCGCCGGCGCGCCAAGATCGCCGGCGTCGTGAAACGCATCACGGTGCGGCCGGCCGAAGGCAACGAGTCGCTCGAGGCACTTCTCACCGACGGCACGGGCGAGATGAGCGTTGTGTGGATGGGCCGGCGGACGATCCCCGGGCTCACCCTCGGGACCCGGGTCGTGGTGGAGGGCATGGTGGCCGACCAGCGTCAGGGCCGCCGCATGGTGAACCCGAGCTTCGAGTTCTCCACCTGAGTTCCAGACATCCGTGTAGCTAGTCAAGTTTGACTATCGGCCCGCCGATATGTCCTACATGAAGCGCACCCTGCAAGTCATCGTCGGCGCGATCGCAAGCGTGATCGTGCTCGGGAGCATCGCGTCCGCATCGCCGGCCCTCAGGGCGTCGCTCGCAGCGAACCCGTCGACCGAGACGGTTGCCTCCGGCATCACCGGTGCTTCCGGCATCACAGGTGCCACGGGATCGGAAGGTGACGATAAATCAGCGGACGTCGATGAGTCGGGGGACGTCTCCGAGTCCACCGGCGCGACCGGCGCGACCGGTCTTCTGGATGCGACCGGCGCAACCGGCGCCCTCGTCACGAGTGATGGCACTGGGCCTGACTTCTCAGGCTGCGTTGGACTCAAGGGTCTGGACAACGCGATCTGCCGTCACGAGGTGCTCCTGGCCGGCGACCCGACCAACCCCGGTCTCTTGAACTCCCTCGCGCACCTGCAGGCGAACGCCGCGAAGCACCTGATCGACGCGACGGACACGACGTCGGTGGACGGTTCTTCGATCAGCGACACGTCGTGCCCCGGGCACAGCTGTGATCCTCACGGGCAGAGCGGAGAGCCGCACGGGAACAGTGACGGATCGCAGGGCAACGGCAACGGGAACGACTGACCGACCGCCGTTCGGCTCCTCACGAGCGCGTCATGACGAGCCCGTCTCCGTTCGCTTGGCACCCGCCCTGTCGTCATCGCCCGACCCAGGCAGCGGGCGCAGCACCCACCGATAGCCGACGCCGGGCTCGGTGAGGATGATCGCGGGCCGGGCGGGATCGATCTCGATCTTCTTGCGCAGTTGACTCACGAACACCCGGAGCACGTCGACATCGCCCGCGTACGCCTCGCCCCAGACCGTTCGGAGCAGCCAGTCCTGGGTGAGCAGCTTCCCCGGGTGGTGCGCGAACGCCGCGAGCAATCCCCACTCCGTTCTGGTCAGGCGCACGTCGGCGCCCTCGCGCACGATGCGTTGCTGCTCGAGGTCGATCTCGAGCCCGTCGAGGCGGAAGCGGGAAGCGGACGCCGGATCCTTGTCCTCCGTGCGCCGGCGCAGCGCGCGGATCCGGGCGAGGAGCTCGTCGATCCCGAACGGCTTCGTGAGGTAGTCGTCCGCGCCGAGATCCAGGGCCTCGACCTTGTCGCCTTCGTCCTCGCGGACCGACAGCACGATGATCGGCACCTGCGTCCATTCCCGAAGCCGCCGGCAGACCTCGAAGCCGGAGATCCCGGGGAGATTGAGGTCGAGCACCACCACATCGGGCGCGAACGTCTCGGCGAGCGCGAGCGCCTCCTCGCCATCCAGGGCGATCTCGACGGCGTAGCCGCGTGCGGTGAGCGCCCGGTTGAGTGCCTTCCGGATCTGCGCCTCGTCGTCGACGACGAGGATGCGTTCCTTCTTCAGCGTCCCGCACCTCCGTTGGCGGCAGGGAGCGTGAACGAAAGCGTCGCCCCACCGCCGGGGGTGTCCTCGATCCAAATGTCGCCGTCCAGCAAGGTCACGAACCCCTTTGAGATCGCGAGGCCAAGTCCTGAGCCAAGGCGCGGGTTCCGATCGTCCATCCGGTAGAAGGGGTAGAAGAGCTGTTCCCGCGCGGAGGAGGGGACGCCGGAACCGTGGTCGATCACGCGGATCACGACCGCTCCATCGGATCGACGCACATCAACCTCGAGACGTCCGTCTGCCGCTCCGCTCGCCTTCGCCGCGTTCTCCAGGAGGTTGCTGAGCACTCGATCCAGGAACACCGGATCCGCGCGGGCCCATCCAGCCTCCGGGATGATCCGCACCGATACGTCGAGGTCGGGGCGCAGCCGCTGGCAGCGGTCGACCGACTCCGCGATCATCTCGGCGAGATCGACCGTCTGGGGCCGGGCTCGGAGCGTTCCCGCTTCGATCCTGGACATATCGAGCAGGTTGCCGATGAGCGCGTTGAGGCGATCGGTCTCGGCATCGATGGCCAGGAGGGCCTCGCGCCGATCCTGCTGTCGCGTACCGGGAGCCTCCTCCAACAGGTCGGTGACCGAAGCTTTGATCGCGGACAGCGGGCTCCGCAGGTCGTGGGACACGGCGGCGAGCAGCGATCGCCGGACGCTCTCGGTCTGGCGGTACACCTCTGCCTCGGTAGCGGCCCGTAGGAGCCGATCGCGCTCGAGCACCAGAGCGAGTTGGTCGCAGAACGCGCGCAGCACTCGACTCTCGGCCGGCGTGAGCGGCGGGCGGTCTCCCTTCAGCACCACGAGGCCCAACATCCGGCCGCCGACCGAGAGCGGAAGACGTTCGGGCGGAGGCTCGGGGGATCGAGGATCCCACGTTGCATCGACGGAGCCGGCTGGTGCGCCGACCGTGACGCGATCGACGAGTCCGCGAACCCCTTCCGTCTCCTCGGCGAACAGAGCGGCCGAGGAGTAGCCGAACGCGTCCTTGACCGTCGTCAGGGCTGCTTCGAAGGTTTCCTGGCCCGGCAGTCCTGTCGTCAGTTCCCGGCTCAGCTCCTGACTCGTTCGCAGCTCCGCCTCGCGCGCTTCGGCGGACCGCGCCCGCTCGGACGCCCTCGCCAGGAGCTCGGCGATCACGACCGAGAGTCCGAGGAACACGAACAGCACGACGGCGAACTCCGGCCGGGCGATCGTGAACACGCCGTACGGAGGGATGAAGAAGTAATTGAAGGTGAGGAAACCGAGGATGGACGCGAGGATCCCCGGTCCCAAGCTGCCGGTCGCAGCGGACGCGACGACGACGACGAGGTACGCGAATCCCTTGCTCAAGGGTGTGATGCTGTCCCGGAACGGGAGGAAGCCAACGGTGACGAGCCCCGTTCCCGCGACGGCGATCACGTAGCCCGCCGTTCGCAGGTGCGGGCTCGTTCTCGCGAGTCGCGCGAGAACCGGGATCCCGTGGCCGCGGAGCTGGGACGGGTCTCGCGGTGCGGCACGCTCGTCCATCTTTCGCAGGATAACGTTCCACTCGAGCGCCGATAGCGGTGGGGCGAAGGCTTTCAGGGTTCCCGTAGGTGGCGGAGCCCGTTCCTTATGTCTCCCTTATGCGGCCGACTTACGATTCGGGTATGGCACTCGATCTCCTCATGATCGTCCTCACGGTCG
>JALYLP010000697.1 GCA_030774195.1 Actinomycetota bacterium
GCCATGCCCTGCGGCCGTGGCACGGCTCGGCCGCCGAGTTCGCGAAGTCCCTGCTGCCCAAGGGCACCCGGTTGGTCGCCGCCTTCCACACGATCGCGGCCGACGTCCTCCGGGACCTGAAGGAGGACGTCGACTCGGACGCCCTCGTGATGGGTGATGATGCCGACGCCAAGGGCGTCATCGGATCGTTGATCGGCGACATCCCCGGCATGCGATGGGTGGACTGCGGGGGTCTGCAGATGGCCAGGATCGCCGAGGGCTTCACCCCGCTGCTGATCTCGATCAACGCGCGCTACAAGGTCCGCGAGTCCGGGTTCCGACTCACCGGGCGGGACGCCTGGGGCGATCCGCGGGGATGAGCTGCCCGGGGACCTCGGTCCGGATCGACGATCGTTCGCTGTGGGTGGTCGATCGAGGACCGGCGGACGGCTTCCCGTTGATCGTCCTGCACGGCGGGCCGGGGCTCGATCATCACGAGTTCGCCGACTACCTCGATCCGGTCTGCGACGACGGTGTCCGATTGTTGCTGGTCGATCAGCGGGCGCAGGGAAGATCGGAGCCGACCCCGCCGGCCACCTGGACGCTCGAGCGCATGGCGCAAGACGTCATCATGCTCGCGCTGGCGCTGAAGCTCCGGCGGTACGCGGTGCTCGGCCACTCGTACGGAGCGTTCGTGGCGCTCCAGAACGCGGTCGACTATCCGGGTCAGGCCGTCGCGACGGTCGTGAGCGGTGGGGTTGCGTCCGTCCGCGATCTCGAGGGGGTCGCTGACGCGCTTGCGTCGTTCGAGCCGGAGGTGCTGCGCGAGCAGGTCGCGTCGTCCTGGGAACGCGAATCGAGCGTCACGACGCCGGACGAGGTCGAACGGCTGCTCCATGACCAGATGCCGTTCCACTTCCGGGACCCGACGGATCCGCGGATCGAGGAGTACGAGCGGCGCTCGGCCGGCGCCGTATACGCGCCCGAGGTCCTTCGCCACTTCGCGACCGCCGAGTACGGCGGGATCGAGCTCGAAGACCGGCTCGTCGACGTCACGCAGCCGGTGCTGGTGCTGGCGGGCCGTCATGACCGAGTGTGTCCGGCCGATGCATCGGAACGGATGGCCCAGCTGCTTCCGAAAGCCGAGCTCCACGTGTTCGAGCAGAGTGCCCACATGACGTTCGTCGAGGAGCCGGACCGGTACCTGGAGGTCCTCCGCGGCTTCCTCACTGGTTCACGGTGATCGGGCTTCGGCCCGGCGCCAATGGTCCTCCAGCAACCGCGCGAAGCCCTCAGGCTCGGCCCGGTGGGGTGGATCGAAATGGTGCCTCCCGTCGAACACCTCGAGGCGGAAGTCCGGGAACCACCTCTCGAGACGTTCCGCCATCCGCCGGTAGTAGTCCGGGTTGCTCAAGCCACCCAACACGAAAAGCACCGGCCGGTCGAACGCTTGCATCCCATCCGGAGGGAACGCGAACCGCCCGAACGCCGCGGCGATCGCCCGGGTGCCGGCCGGGCGACTGGCCATCCACGGCGGAGGCGGATCCGGTGGCGGCTGCGGCGGTTCGACGTCGTCCGCGAGCTGCGCGCGCATGAACGCCGGCAACATCTGGTCTGGCGGCAAAGCGGTCGCGGCGATGGCCCGATCGGCAGCCGCCGCCTCTTCGGGCGTCCGACCTTCGACCCCCGCCCACGCAGGCTCGGCAAGGGTGAGGCTCAGCAACCGATCGGGTCGCGCGAGCGCATAGGCCAAAGACGAGGCCCCGCCGGCCGAGTACCCGACCAAGTGGAAGCGTTCGAAGCCGGCCGCGTCGGCGTCCCGATCGATCCCGGCGACCTCGGTGTCCAGCCCGTATGCAGGAGGAGGCACCTCGGTCGCCCCATACACCTCGAGCTCCTTCGCCCGAGCGGTGACGTCCCGATCGAACGCTCCCAGCAGCGCCTCGTAGGCGATGCGGGCGGGGAGGATCGCTCCCGGGAGCAGGATCGCGTCCATCGTTGAGAGAGTCTCGCAGTGGGTGTGGACGCGGGACAATGGCGCCATGGCCAACCGGATGAACGAAGCGCTCGTCCGCCGCTTCTACGAGGAGGTCTGGAACGAAGGTCACGTCGAGGTCGCGGAAGAGATCTTCGCGCGGGACTACGTCCGCCACGACCTGCGCCCAACCCGCGCCGGCCCCGGTGGCGCGGGCATGGCCGCTATCGCGGCGGCCTTCCGCGGTGCGTTCCCGGACCTCAGGATGGAGATCGATCTGATCCTTTCCGACGACGATCTCGTCGCGGCGCGCTGGACCAGCACGGGCACGTTCACCGGGCCGTGGGGCGACGTGTCGCCGACCGGCATGCGCGCGACCTTCAGCGGCGTGAACATCTTCCGGATCCGCGATGGCCGCGTCGTCGAGCTCTGGAACCACCGCGACGATCTGGGGCTGATGGAACAGGTCGGCGCGCCGGTGTTCGCCGGAAGCCCGCGGGATCCCGAGGGGCCCAGCGCCGACCCCGCCGACGTCGAGCGCTAGTCGATCACCGCGAGCAGGGCACCGAGCTCGACGACCTGGCCGGCGCGGATCGGAAGATCGGTGATCTCGCCCTCCCGCGTCGAGGCGATGTGGTTCTCCATCTTCATCGCTTCGAGGATGCACACGACATCCCCCGCCTGGATCGATTGGCCCTTCTCGACGAGGACCTTCACGATGGTCCCCTGCATGGGCGCGCGGATCTCACCGTGCACGTGCTCCCCGTGATGCCCCGCGTGTGAGGAGGGAGCCTTGGGAGCCGCGACGCGACGCTCGTCGAAGATGCGGATCGGCACCCGCCGCCCGTCGACCTCCACGAGGATGTCACGCGCCCGCGTCGAACGCGGCTGGGGGGTGGTGGGCTCCAGATCGGCCTGTGCGGGGAGATGTGCGTCCACCAAGGCACGTTCGAGCCACGTGGTCGTGTGCGTGGAGGTCTTGAAGTCCTTCGACTCCAAGATCCATCGATGGACGGGGATCGTCGTCGGCACCCCTTCCACCACGAACTCGTCGAGGGCACGGAGCATGCGGCGGCGGGCCTGATCGCGATCGATCCCGCTCACGATGACTTTCGCGAACAGGGAGTCGTAGTCCCGCGGGATGTCGCGCCCGGCCCCGACCCCGCTGTCCACGCGAACGAACGGACCGCTCGGCTCCTCGTATCGAGTGATCCGCCCCGGTCCCGGGAGGAAGTTCCTCCCCGGGTCCTCGGCGTTGATGCGGCACTCGATCGCGTGGCCGTTCGCCGCGACCTGCAGACCCGCGAGCGAGCCGCCGAGAGCGACCTGGATCTGCAGGGCGACCAGGTCGAGCCCCGTCACCATCTCGGTGACGGGGTGCTCGACCTGGATGCGGGTGTTCATCTCCAGGAAGTAGAAGGAGCCGTCTTCGTCGAGGATGCATTCCACCGTCCCGGCGTTGACGTAGCCGGCTTCCTTCGTGAGCGAGATCGCCGCCTCGGCGAACCGCTCGCGAAGTCCTTCGTCGAACTGCGGCGACGGCGTCTCCTCGACCAGCTTCTGGTGGCGTCGCTGGACGGAGCAGTCGCGCTCGCCCAAGAACACGACGTTGCCCTTCGCATCGGCGATGATCTGCGCCTCGACGTGTCGCGCGTGATCGACGTAGCGCTCGAGGAACACTTCGGAGCGGCCGAAGTACGACTTCGCCTCGCGGGCAGCGCGCTTGAGTGATTCCTCCAGCCGGTCGGCATCCCGGACGACGTGCATGCCTTTGCCGCCGCCGCCGAACGCCGCCTTGACGAGCAACGGGAACCCGATGCGAGGCGCCTCCTTCCTCGCCATGGCGACGTCGACCGGCTCCCGCGTCCCGGGGATGATGGGGACGCCCGCCGCGTCGGCCATCCGTCTCGCCGCGGCCTTGTCCCCCAGGCGCTCGATCGCCGCGGGTGGCGGACCCACGAACGTGAACCCGGCCTCTTCCACGGCCGTGGCGAAGTGCGCTCGTTCGGCGAGGAAGCCGTAGCCGGGGTGGATCAGCGTCGAGCGCGACTTCTGGGCGGCCTCGAGGATGGCCCCGATCGATAGGTAGGAGTCGCTGGCGAGGGCCGGACCGATCCGGTACGACTGATCGGCCATCTCGACGTGCAACGCGTCGCGGTCGGCGTCGGAGTACACGGCGACGGTCGGGATCCCCATCTCGCGGCACGTCCGCATG
>JALYLP010000698.1 GCA_030774195.1 Actinomycetota bacterium
GTCCTGGCTCGCGCCGAGCTCATCGACATCGCGGTGCCCGAGCTCGAAGGTGAGGAGCTGCTCTCACAGTCCGACATCGCACGGATCGCCGACGTGAGTCGCCAGGCCGTACACGTGTGGATCGGCAAACCAGGATTCCCACGTTCGGTGGGGCGGTCGGGGACCGGGCCTCGGTGGCGTCGCAGCGACGTCCTGAGCTGGCTCGCAAACGGCAGGAAGACGGTCGGTCGACCATCCGTCAGAGAGGCATGGCCTCCCGGCACCGTCCGCTCCTAAGCGGTTACTGGATCTCTCGACCGAGCGATGCTGCCGGGATCCGCCCGGCGACGGTGGTGCCGCTTCCGGGAGCCGAGCGGACCTCGAGCGCGCCGCCGAGCGCCTCGAGGCGTTCGGTCATCGAGCGGAGTCCGACGCCGCGTTTGGCCGTCTGGGTGTCGAACCCGTCGCCGTTATCGGCCACGGTGAACGAGATCTCCTCGCCGACGCAGCGCAGCGACACCGTGGCGCGCGACGCCTGCGCGTACTTCGACGCGTTCTGCAGCGCCTCGAGGCAGCAGTAGTAGACGGCGGTCTCGATCTCCTTCGGGAACCTTCCGATGTCGCTGCCCTCGATCGACACGTCGAACGGCGCTCGGCGAGCTTTGACCTCGATCGCCGCGACGAGACCCTCGTCGGCAAGGACGGGCGGGTACGTGCCTCTGGTCATCTCGCGCAGCGAGTCCAGTGCGTCCTGCGCCTCGGTCTGGAGGTCGGCGAGCAGCGCCACCGCCTTGTCCGGGTCCTTCGGCACCAGGGTCTTCGCGATGCCGAGCTTCACGCTGATCGACACGAGCTGCTGCTGCGCGCCGTCGTGGATGTTGCGCTCGATGCGGCGTCGTTCTCCTTCCGCCGCGTCGATCAAGCGTTGCCGACCCTCGCGCCCTTCGAGCTCGAGCCGCTCGCGTCGCCAGGCGATGAGGACCGAGGAACCGACCGCGAGCGCGAAGAACGCGACCTGTCCCGGGCCGCGGAACGCCGTGAAGCGTTCGGTCGATACCGCCTCGGTCACGATCATCGTGGCGAACCAAACGAGCGTGACCGCGCCGGCGGCCCAATGCGTGGGCATGAAGGTCGAGAGCGCGAGGCTCGCCAGGGTGAGGCCGAGTGCCGGGAGGATCCACGCAGCGGCCGTCCAGTCGGCGCCGGGTAGGGCGACGGCCGCCGCGCCGATCACGACGGCGGCCACCACGAGCACCGCGGAGGCGCGCAGCAAGACGAGCCGGAAGCTGGACATCGGTGCCGCCTGTGTGACCTCGTACATCGGATCGATCCACGGCCCGTACGCCGCGGCGACGCCGGCAACAGGTACGAGTGGAGCAACCACGAGGAAGAACAGCGTCCCCATCGGCGAGCCCGAGCTCGCGGCCCACGCGGAGAAGCCGACCGCGACGCCGGCGGCCCCGAACCACGAGAGCCGGAGCGAGGGCGTTGCCGCAAGCAGCCTCGCCACGTGATCGCGTATTCCGACGCGCGCGAGTGCGCGCTCGAGCCGCCCACCGGGCATCGGCGCCGCGATCGGCGACGCCGACTCCATCAGCGGACGGCCTGGGGCGCGGTTGTGGTCGTCACCACTCGATGACGGAGGACGCCGAACGCCATCCGGCGAAACGGGTTCACTCGCGCGGGGCCGCGGCCGGCGGTCACGAAGACGACGAGCGAAGCGAACAGCGCGATCGTCCACCGGCCGTAGAGGTCGAACCATCCGGAGCTGATCGGATCGACCGGGAACGGCCGCCACCGCGCCGGGACGAATGCGGATGCGACGAGGACGATGAGGAGCGCAGGACCGGCGAACATACCCGCGCGTTCGCCGCCGACGAACCGTGAGCCGATCGCCGCCAGCGCGAGCGTGAGGGTGAGCATCCCGGCGAACTCGACCCACATCGCGCCGTTCAGCTCCTCGAAGCCGGCGTACGCGAGGATCGCTCCCCAGAGCGCGAACAGCGCGGGCAGCTCGATGGCGATCCGAACGCCGTGGCGGAGCAAGAGCGGTGTGGGCGTGCCGCCGACGGTTTCGGCCGCGGCGTCGTCCAAAACGAAGGCGGCCGACAGGCAGATCGCGATCGCTGCGTACGGGAGGTGGGCGTTGCCGATCTGTCCCTTCTCGTGCAGCCCGGCGTAGACGACGAAGAAGCCCAGGGCTCCGCACGCCGGCACGGGGATCCATCGGATCGTCCGGGCGGCGGGTCGCACGAGGAGCAGCGCCTGGATCCATCGCAGGCGCGTCATGCTCAGATCAATCCTCCCGGCGGGAGCTGGTTCGCTGCGGCGCCGACCATGCTGGCGAACGACAGCGCGACGACGACGAGTCGGAGCGGCGTCCGCCGATCGCGCACCAGCGCGGCCGTCGACGCGAAAACGATGAAGGAGATCAGGTAGGTCAGGTGCAGTCCGACTCGGATCCCGGTCGTGGTGGGCGCGACCCACGGGACCACCCACACGAGGCCCGTCATGACCTGGGCCACCAGGACCACGGGCGCGGTCACCGGACTAGGGATCCATCGCCCGAGCGCCACTCCGAGTGCGATCAGCGCCGCAACCGTGAGCGGTATCTGGACGAGGAGCGCGAGGTCGATGTAGGGCGCGATGTTCGCCTTCGACTCCAGGATGGCACCCCCGATCCCCGCGACGATCGACGCGAGGG
>JALYLP010000699.1 GCA_030774195.1 Actinomycetota bacterium
CGTGCTATACAAGCGGCGATCCGAGCGGCTCGCGTCGTCTCCCGCCACCCTGCGGTGTCGGTGAGTGGTACGCGACCAACGGTCACGGTGCGGTCTTCGGACGGTTCCGGCACGGACAAGCCCGAGGGGGCGCTCGATGAAGGCAACGAGAGGAGAGGATTCGATGACGGCTCGTTGGCGCGGCATCGCTCTGTTGACGATGGTGGCGGTCGTCGTGAGCGGGACGCTGGTGGGTTCGGCGCTCGCGCAGGACACAGGCGGGAAAGCCCAGGCGGACAAGGTCATCTTCACCTGGGGGGCGTCGGGCGAGCCGAGCTCACTGAACCCCATGAGTGGATTCCTGGCGACGGACTTCTACTTCTGGACGGCCAGCTACCACCTGCTGATCAACTTCGCGACGAAGGACTTCTCGGCAGAGCCGAGCCTCGCGACGAGCATCGACACGAGCTCGGACGGCATGACCTTCACCTACCACCTGCGTGACGACATCACGTGGTCGGACGGCCAGCCCCTCACCGCCGACGACGTCGCGTTTACGCTCAACCTCTACAAGAACAACCACGCCTTCCTGCCCCAGGGCTATCTCACGCTGATCGACGGCGAGGTCAAGGTGCTCGACCCGACGACGATCCAGTTCAACTCGAAGGTACCGACCGGGCTCTACTCGGGCAAGGTGCCCTACCTGTACGACTACATCCTGCCCGAGCACATCTTCAAGGGCATCGACAAACCCAAGCAGTTCGAGAACGTCCCCAGCGTGGGGAGCGGCCCCTTCTACATCAAGGAGTACAAGGTCGGCGAGTACGTCCGGATGGTCCGCAACCCCTACTGGAGCGGTCCGGCTCCTCACGTCGATGAGCTCGTCTACCGCATCTACAAGAACGACGACGCGCTCGCCCAGGCGTTGAAGACCGGCGAGGTCGATATGGCGTACATCAACTCGCCCAACATCTTCAACTCGCTGAAGGGTCAGCCGAACATGAGCACGATGGTGGGAGGCGTGCCCGAGTTCGACTACTTCAACATGAACGGAGGCTCGGCCCTCGAGCCCAAAACCAGCTATTACACGCCTCACGGCGACGGACACCCGGCGCTGGCCGATCCCACGGTCCGCCTGGCGATCCGGATGGCGATCAACAGCCAGGAGCTCGTGGACAAGGTCCTGCTCGGCTACGGAACGCCGGGAACGACGATCGTGCCGCCGGTGTCCGCCGCGGGCTCGAGATGGGATCCCACCGGCACGAGCGACTACATCGCCTGGGACATCGCCGGGGCGAACAAGTTACTCGACGACGCCGGCTACAAGGACTGCAACGGTGACGGCGTCCGGGAGATGCCCGGGTGCAAGCAGCCCTCGCTCGAGTTCCGGTACTTCACCCGGTCGAGCGACCAGACGACGATCGACGCAGCTCCCTTCATCTCGAAATGGCTCTCCGAGATCGGGATCAAGACCGACGTCTCGGCGGTGACCTCGGGACGGTTGGGCGACCTGGAGAACGCAGGCGAGTTCGACCTGGCCCACTGGGGTTGGTTCCCCGATATCGACCCCGATGCGATCCTCGCGGACTTCAAGTGCGACCAGCGACCACCAGACGGGTCGACCTACGGCAACAACGACGCGTATTGGTGCAACCCCGAGTACGACAAGCTCTATCTGGCGCAGCAGGGCGAGCTCGACCTCACGAAGCGCTGGGAGATCGTGCACCAGATGCAGAAGCTCTTCTACGAAGACAACGGCTACGTCGTGCTGTGGTACGTCCCGCTGTTCAGCGCCTGGCGCAACGACCGGTTCACCGGCTATCAGCCGCAGCCGGCGCCGAACGGGGACCCCCTACAGGGCTACGGCGGGCCGAGCACGACGTGGCTGACCTTGCACGAAGTGAGTGCAGGGAGCGGGACTCAAACCACCAAGGGGGTGCCGGCGGCTGTCTGGCTCCTCGTGGCGGGCGTGGTGCTCGTCCTGGGCGCGGTGCTGCTCAGACGCCGCCGGCGCAGCGAGGAGGACGAGGCCTGACCGGCGGATCGAACAGGA
>JALYLP010000700.1 GCA_030774195.1 Actinomycetota bacterium
ATCCGAGGAGGCTCGTGATCTTCCGACGCGACGAGTCGCTTTCCGCCTTCGTGGAGATCGAACGGGCGGAACTGGCATCCGACCTGATGCTGCTCGTCCACGGGACCCTCGCCCACGAACTGCGTGAGGTGCTCGACGTGTGTGCCCGTCCCGGGTTCGTGCAACGAAGCCCCGATGAGCTCAAGGGGCTGCCCGATGAATGGCGGCTCTTCGTGGGGGTGCAGCTGGTCGACATGCCGCCGGATGATCTTCGCGATGACCTCAGACCCCTCACCCCTTTGTCCTGGACCCAGGTCGCGTTCGGTGGAGGGCTATCGCTACCGGGGGGAGGGACCTGGCACTCGAGCCGTCCCCCCGAGGTGAGGGCGACCGCCCTCGGTGCGGCGGCCACCGTAGAGGCGACGATGCTGTGCCTGCAGACCTTCGGTGCGGAGGAGCCGGAAGAGATCGCCCTCGGGTCGTTCCAGGGATCAGCGCTCTTCGCGACCGACGCCCTGGGGCTACGCGATGGGGACTACGAGGTCCGGCTGTACACGGAGGGCAAGCGCCAGTTCCTTGCCCGAGCATCGTTCCGGCTTCGTTCGGCTGAGGTCCGGCTCCCCGATCTAGCGTCGACTCCGCTGGTCGGGCACCTGGGTGACGGATCGCCATGGTCGACCCTGTCGGCGACCATCGACGACCGATCGGCTGACCGGGTGTGGGTTCGAGGCGCCGTCACCGCGTTGCCTCCCCTCCCGACCGGCGGCGGAGCTCTCCCACCGGGAGATCTCGCGACGGGAGGCACATCCCTGGAGGACGACGCCGCGGTCGCGGTCCTGACGAAGGCCCGCTCCGGCGAGGCCGCCGAGTGCCTCACGAGGGGCGCGCATCACTGGCTCCTCGAGCCGCAGGTGCCGCACAAGAGGCTGTGGCGGATCAACGCCGTCTGCAAGAGGTGCGGCCTCGCGCGACGCTTCCCCGGATGGGCGCCGCTCCGTAAGCAGTTCCAGCGACCGAAGCCGGTGCTCGTACAGGTCATACCCGCTACCCCTGTACAGGTCGCGCGGTCGGCCCATAGCGACCTAGCGGTCGTCATCGAGGGCCCGCCCCTCGACTACGACACGTTCCTCGATTCCCTGTGTTACGTCGGGCGGGGGAGCTGGGGCGCATTCGCGAAACTCGCGGAGCAGGTGGAGGACTCTCCTTGGTTCGCCCTCGAAGCCTCGCGATCGCTCTCCGCCCTCGGCCACCTCGATGTGGTGATCGATCCGAAGAGCGTGCGCCCAGCCTCTTGGGCCGTATCGCCCCCATCGCTGGTGGAGACAACAGACGGATGGGTCTTGGCGGGGTTCCGATCCGCAGCGCTGATCGAGCGACTCGGGAGAGCTGTCTCGGGGGTTGGAGGGATGCTCACATCGACGTCGGAACAGGGCTCCCCGTCGGTCCTCCGGCTCCGAGGTGTCGCCGGTGGTGCCCTCGATGCGGTCGCCCACGAGCTCGCCGACGCCGGGCCTGAACCGATGGTCGTCGTTCGAGATGCGTCGCGGCGGGTGCTCTCAGCTTGCCGAGGGCTGGACGAGGTCGCGGAGTCGCTCCCGCTGGTCGCGATGCCGACCAACGTCGGTATGCAGATCTTCGATCCACGCGAGGGGACCTGGGCGAGCTGCCAGGAGCTGCGCGATCCGGGCGCGTACCGGGTCATGCTCCGACCGGTCCGCTACGCGTTCCTCTCTCGCGACCACGCGGCTGATCGGCGCGTCCGGTTGGGGGACAACCGCACGGTGAAGTTCCTGGCGGCCCGCGAGCTCGGCGTGCCGATGCTCGCCTACGATGCAGGCGAGCGCTCACTCTGGACGCGCCTGGGTTCCCAGCTCCCGGGGCTGTACGAGCGCGCCGTGGTCCTTGCGAGCGGGCGAGCGCCGCGGCAGCTGAAGGACGGTACCGTGGTCTACCCATCCGTGCCGGAGGAGATCGCGGCGGCCGTGTGGTCCTTCGTCGGACGCTAGAAGGGGTTACGCCAGGGATGTTAGGGACGCCGAGGGACGTATACGAGGCGGCGAAGGAAGCCTACCTCCGGTACTACGACACGGCGTTCTGGTTGCGGGATCCAGGTCTTCGGTCGGAGCGTAAGGATCTCCTGAGCGCCGCCGGCGTGGTCTTCACCGATCCCTTGCTCGAGCCCGTCCTCCCGTACGACGCGACGGTCCAGATCGGCGAGGTATGCGAGGGCGCAGGGCTCGGGCCCGAGATCGCCGATCAGCTCGGGTCGATGCTCTTCGGTGGCGACCGTACGTTCGGCCTCCGCGATCACCAGGCCGAATCGTTGGCCGTCTCCGCGGTACCGATCGGCGCCCGGAGGCGCAACGTCGCCGTGACCGCGAGCACAGGCTCGGGGAAGACAGAGTCCTTCCTCCTCCCGATCTTCGCTCGGCTGTTGCGGGAAGCCCAAGGGTGGCCGGCCCCGACCACCGTCCACCGATGGTGGTCGAAGGACCGGCAGGCCGAACCGTGGCGACCGGTACGCACGGCTGAGGAGCGTCCGGCGGGGGTGCGTGCGATGATCCTGTACCCGACGAATGCCCTGGTGGAAGATCAGATGTCGCGCCTCCGGCGCGCTATCTCTCGGGCGATCGCCCCCGGCGGAGGACCGCGGTTCTTCTTCGGCCGCTACACGGGAGCAACGCTCGGCTCGGGCGAGCGCCCCAAGCGTTGTGGGGAGCCCCGGGTCAGGTCCGTCGCCCAGGAACTGCGGCGGATGGAAGCCGACAAGGACGGCATCATCCGCCGCGACGAAGATCTGCTGTGCCAGTTCCCCGATCCACGGACAGGGGAGCTGCTGACGCGCTGGGACATGATCTCGACGCCGCCGGACATCCTCGTGACCAACTACTCGATGCTCAACGTGATGCTGATGCGTGACCTCGAGGATGAGCTCTTCGACCGCACGGCGCGGTGGCTGGCCGAGGATGAAGCCAGGGCCTTCACCCTCGTTGTGGATGAGCTGCACACGTACCGCGGGACCCAGGGGAGCGAGGTGGCCCTCGTCGTACGGAACCTCCTCCGCCGCCTCGGCCTGGCGCCCGGATCCCAGCAGCTTCGGTGCATCGCGACGAGCGCATCCCTCACTGAGGAGGGGGGTCTGGACTACCTCGAGGGGTTCTTCGGGGTCGATCGGGATACGTTCGTGTTCCTCCCGGGGACGCCCCGCCCCCTCGAGCTCGTGGAACCTCTCCCGCGAGCGGAATTCGTCCGCGTCTCCGGGCTCGATGGCGCGGGTCGGGCAGCCGGGGTGAGGGAACTCCTCGAACGGCATCCGGTCGCGATGGCTCTGGCGGGTGCGTGCGACGACGGGGGTGGGATCCGCCCCACAGCGCTCTCGGTGATCGATCGGCGTGTATTCGGCGACAGGGTGGAGGATGGAGGTGCCGCGTTCGACGTGCTCCTCGAAACGATCGGAGAGCAGCCTGAGGGTGGGGCGTCGATCCCGTTCCGCGCGCACATGTTCGCCCGCATCATCCGCGGGACGTGGGCGTGCAGCGATCCGGACTGTCCGGCCGTGGACGAGGAGCAGCGGGGAGAAGGGCGCCGGGTCGGCAAGCTGTACCCGCATCCCATCAACACGTGCCTCTGCGGGGCCCGGGTGTTGGAGCTCCTGTACTGCTTCCAGTGCGGCGACGTTTCCCTCGGCGGCTCCGTGGCGCGGCTGGAGATGAGGCCGTCGGAGCAAGAGGAGGACTTCTGGTACCTGAGCCCGGGGCCGACGACCGTGCCCGCTCCTGAGAACGATTACGCCTACCGCCGCCCTTATGGCGATTACATGTGGTACTGGCCGGGGCGTACGCCACAGGTCGACCGATGGACGCATAAGGCACCGGGGATGCCGAACGCAACGTCGTTCCGCTTCCTTCCGGCCCGACTCGACCCAAGGACCGGGCTCCTGGAGGGCGCTGCGACCGGTGGCGCGACCGGGACGATGCTCTCGGTCGCGAACCCGCCCCAGGAAGGCCGCATGCGGATCCCGGCGCTCCCGGAGCGGTGTCCGCGCTGCTTGACGAAGACGTTCAACGGTGATCCGCGGATCTTCTTCCGAGGCGTCGTCAGGAGCCCGATCCGGGGCCTGGCGGCGGGGGCGACGCGCGTCACGCAGGTCATCCTGGACCGGGTGGTGGAGACGGTCGGGGAATCCGCGGAGGATCGCAAGACGATCTTGTTCACCGATTCCCGCGATGACGCGGCCCGCGCCGCCGCCGGCGTGGAGCTGAACCACTTCCGGAACATGATCCGGCAGCTGGTGCGTGGCGAGCTCGAGGGGTCCGAACCGCCGGGGGCGTTGTTGAAGGCAGCGGCG
>JALYLP010000701.1 GCA_030774195.1 Actinomycetota bacterium
TCGAACCCATGCCAGCACGAGGCGGTCCTCGGGCCTGATCCCCAGCGCCATCAGCACGGCGAAGTACACAAGACCCACGAACGGCACCCCGATGACGACCGAGAGTGCACCGTTCGTGAGCGTCCCGTTCACCCCCGCCACCGTACCGGTTCCGACACCGTTCCCGGACCGGCGATTCGTTGCCGAGGCTCCGAGGAAACGGCGTCGTACAGTCCCGCGAACGACCCGGCCATCGCTCCTGCCGAGAAGCGCCGCTCCGCCGCATCCCGCGCCCGTGTTCCCGCAGCGATGAGGTCCTCATTGAGGGCAGCGCGGATGGCGAGGGCGAGCGTCGCCGGGCGGGCGGGAGGCACGAGCCACCCTGTGTCGCCGTCCGCCACCACCTCGGCGTTCCCCCCCACCGACGTCGCCACCACGGCTCGACCGGCGGCCATCGCCTCGATGATCGCCGTGGGGAGACCCTCGAATCGCGAGGGGAGGACGAACAGCGACGCTCGAGAAAGCAGACGCGCGACATCTCGTCGCTCCCCGAGCAGGACGACCCTCCCCCCGAGCCGGGCATCGCGGATCCGTTCCTCGAGCATCGGCCGCGACGGTCCGTCCCCCGCGATCACGAAGCGCACGTCCTCGCCAAAGGACCCGTACGCGACCGCATCGATCAGGTCGTCCAGGCCCTTCTGGGGATGGAGGCGAGCGACGGTCAGGCACACGCGGGTACCGGACGAGATCCCGATTGAGGAGAGATCCGTGGCCGGTGCTTGCGCCCACCGGCCGAGATCGACGCCGTCATAGACCAGTCGGACGCGATCTCGAGCCACGCCGAAGGCGATCGAGACATTGTCCGCCACGGCCCTCGAGTTCGCGACGAACACACGCACCGCTCGCGACGTCGCCTTGGCCACCTTCATGGTCACCCTCCCCACGACGGGACCCAGCCGGACGAGGCAATCTTGCGGATAGAGGTTGACCATGTTCCGACGATGGTGGCGCCCGTCGTTCCGGTCATTGATCGAGTTGCTCGAAGGGGTGCGCCCGGAACACGCGCGGCTCGAAGGCCCGGGTGTCGAGTGGGAGCGTGTTGCGCCGAAGAGGCATCCCCACTCCGAACCCCCCATCCCCGGACCTGCGCCGGGTTCCATAGCCAGCCTTCAGCCTCCTGCCTCCTGCCTCCTAGCCCACGGCGCGCGTCCTTTGTAGACAGCAGGCTACCTCCGGCGAAACGGAAGCGACGAGTCGCGATGGGCCGACCGCCTGGCCGGCGCTTCCTGTCGACACTCACGACCGCTGCGGGCGAATCTGCGGAGCTGTCAACGCCGGTCGAAAATGAATCAGTTATCGCCGGTCGAAGATGAATCACCTTGGGGCCAACTACTTCCGGCACGGGGTTTCCAAGCGCACCTTCAGCTACCTTGACTCGTTTGCTTGGCGACGGTCACTCGCTGGCTGCGTCGACGACACCACGGCCTGTCGTGGAAGGCCTTGCGCCGACGGTTCATGCGGGGTTGGGACGTCGTCGTCGAGGGTGGACTGCGTCAGACCCTTTGACCGCTCCCGTCGAAGAAATGCCCACACGCATCGGCCTCTCCAACCCCTCCGTGGTCATGAACATGGCCCGATCATCTTCGTCCGCCGATCTCGTCTCGAAACGGCCCGCTGAGAGCCCCGTAGAGCCTCGTTCGCGGATGAGGTGGATGCCGGGTACCAGCGGTTGGCGACCATCCGGGTCGTCCGCGCCCGCTGCATCCCCTCGACGCGCGCAAGGACGATCGCGATGTGCCGTCTGTCGTGGCGTTCGGCAGGCGTCACGTAGTCGAGCGACTGGTGCAGCCTCACCTCGTTGTAGTACGTGATGAACCGGTCGATCATCGACTCGACGTCGGCCGGAGTCATGGTCCCGGTGTCGGCTTCATAGAGCCGCTCGCACTTCAAGGTGGCCATCCAGGATTCGGCCGTGGCGTTGTCGGTGGGCGTTCGTGGCCGGGAGAAGCTCTGGAGGACGCCCAGGTCGAAGAAGAACGCTCGGGTCGAGCGCGACGTCATCTGGGTCCCGCGGTCCGACGCGGCCGCCGGCAGCCCCGGTCCGTCGGCGCCGAGCAGACCTTCGGCGGCCAGGGCCTTGCCCCAGGCGCTCTGGACCGCCTCCGAGGTGGCCTCAGGTGAGAAGTGTCGGCCCACGATCTTGCGCGAGCAGGCGTCGAGCACCGGCACGAGGTGATAGTCGCCCTGAAGGGTCGGCAAGGTCGTGATGTCGTAGCGCCAGGTCCGGTTGGGCTCGGACTCGTCCGTGACGGGCCGCGGACGGGCAGGTCGTGAGCGCCGCTGGTAGGCCGGCACCAGGCCGGCGGATCGCAGCTCCCTGAGCACTGAGGACTCAGAGCAGAACACCCGGGCCTGCCGCGACAGGGCGTGGGCGAGCTTGCGATGACGCAGTTGGGCGAGCTCATCCTCGGCGGCCGCGGCACGGTGCACTCGCTCTTCGGCGAGCAGTGCGTGGGGATGGCACCTGGCCACCGGCGGACGGTCGATCAGGTCAGCCTCGGTCATGGCCGCCCGGTCCTGCCCCCTGATCCAGCGCCGAAGGCGCCGAGGCTCGAGCATGAGGACCTCGCATGCTCGGCGCACGCTCATGCCCGCATCCGCCGCCTCGTGCACGGCCCGCACGACCTGAAGCTTGATCTCCGCGGGCAGGCGAGCCCCGCGGATGGGCCCGATCAAGCCCCATCGACTGCGTGTTCTCATGGGTCCGACCGGGGGGAGTGACTCACCCCATTGAAGCCCGCTCTGATCAAGGGGCCGTGGCTTTGAAAAGACCTGTCCTTCCCTCGGTCATGACCGGAGAGACCGGCGTGACTTGATAGCGCCTCTATGTCAACTCGGCCAGCGCGAGACGCTCGACGCGATCGCTGACCAGATGGCGATAGACGACCTTCGCCAGCTGGCGCTTCAGGCTCCGAAGCGCCTCGCGCGAGGACTTGT
>JALYLP010000702.1 GCA_030774195.1 Actinomycetota bacterium
CCGTGACTTCCGCGCACCGTGGGTGGAAGGGGCACCCCGACGGGATGTGTTGGGGATCCGGCGGATCGCCGCCCAATCCGGAGGGGTGCCGCCGGAAGCGCGCGTCGCCGATCTGCGGGAAGGCCGCGGCGAGCGCCTTCGTGTAGGGATGGACCGGCGTGTGGAAGACCTCGGTCGCCGCACCTTCCTCCACGATCTTGCCCGCGTACATGATCGCGAGCCGATCAGAGACCTCGACCAGCACCGACAGGTCGTGCGTGATGAAGAGCATCGCGAGCCCCAGGTCGTGCTGCAGCGACCGAAGCAGCTTGAGGACCTGCGCCTGGACCATCACGTCGAGCGCCGTCGTGGGCTCGTCGGCGATGATGAGCGACGGGCTGCACGCGAGCGCCATCGCGATCATCACGCGCTGCTTCTGACCGCCCGAGAGCTCGTGCGGATAGTCGTCGATCCTTCGCGGCGGCAACCCGACCTGCTCGAGCAGGGCGCCCGCCCGCACGTACGCCTCCTTGTCGGCGGCCATGTGATGCACGGTGATGGCCTCGACGATCTGGTCGCCGACCTTCTGAACCGGGTTCAGCGTGTGCAACGCCCCCTGGAAGATGATCGATGCTCCCGTCCAGCGCGTGGCCCGCAGTTTCCCGGGGGAGAGGCCGAGCACGTCCTCGCCGCCGAGCGTGATCTCGCCGCCGATCTTGGTCTGGGCGGCGTGCAGCCGGAGGATCGCGCCGGCGATCGTGGACTTGCCGCACCCGGACTCGCCGGCGAGACCGAGGACCTCGCCCCTGCCGATGTCGAACGTGACCCCGCGCACCGCGGGAACATCCCCACCCTTCGTGGAGTACGTGACTTCCAGGTCTCTGACCGAAAGGACGCTCACCGCTCGCGGATCCTCGGGTTCACGATCTCGTCCATGGCGAAGCCGACCATCGTGAACCCGAGAACCACCAGCACGATGCAGGCGCTCGGTGCGATCAGCCACGGCCACTTCCCGAGGGTCAGCGCGCCATTGTGGAAAGCGTCCTCGATGATCGAGCCCCAGGTGACGTGGAGCGGGTCGCCGAGTCCCAGGAACGACAGCGCCGATTCGGACAGGATCGCGATGGCGATCGTGAGGATCGTGTTGGCGAAGATAACCGGCATGACGTTGGGAAGGACGTGACGCGTGACGACGTGCCAGTCGCTGCCACCCAGTGCCCGCGAGCGTTCGATGTACGTCCGCTCTTTGACAGACAAGACCTGAGATCGGACCAACCGTGACGTTCCGGCCCACGATGTCAACCCGATGATGAAGATGATGACCCACAGGTTCTGCCCGAAGACGGCCGCGAGGACGATCGCCAGAGCCAGCCAAGGGAGTACCAAGAAGAAGTCGGTCACACCCATCAACAACGTTTCCGACAGGCCCGACCGGTAGCCGGCCCAGATGCCGATCGCGCTTCCCAGCAGCATCGAGATCAGTGAAGCCGTCAAACCCACGAACAGTGACGTCCGGGACCCCTCGACCACCAGGGAAAGCACGGAGATCCCGTCACGGTCGGTCCCAAGCGGATACCGGAGAGATGGGTTCGCGAGGACCGGCCCGTTCGTAGTGATCGTGGGGTCCAGCCTCGCCTTGTCGGCGAAGATGGAGAAGATCGCCATGCCGACGAAGAACAAGAGGATCACCAGCCCGGCGAGTCCCATCTTGCTGGTGCGGAACTGCGCCCAGAAGCGGCTCAGTGCCCTGCGTCGGCGCGCCCAACGGATCCGACCCGGCGACAGCTTCTTCGGGATCAGCGGCGGGGTGACGCCGGTGACCGGCGCGACCGTCTCGGTCTTCATCTCATGCCCTCCTCACCCGCGGATCCAGGTAGCCGTAGGTCAGATCGGCGATCAGATTCGCGAGCAGCACGCCGATCGTCGCAAATAGGAACGTGGCTTGAAGGATCGGGAAGTCGCGACTCTGCAACGCTTGGTATGAGAGCAGGCCGACGCCGGGATACGAGAAGACGATCTCGACCGTGATCACGCCGCCGAGGATGAACCCGAACGAGAGCGCGATGAGCGTGACGGTCGGAAGCAGCGCGTTGCGAACCGCGTGTCGTCGGAGCACGTACTTCTCACGTACGCCCTTGGCCCGAGCCAGGGTGATGTACTCCTCGCCGAGGACGTCAAGCAACGAGCTGCGCATCACCAAGTAGAACTCCCCGAGGTACGCGAGCATCAGGGTTAGCCACGGAAGCACCATGTGGTTGCCCACGTCGACGATGTAGGAGAAGCCTGTGTAGTTGGTCTTTGGGCGACTGTCGAAGCCGCCGGCAGGGAACCACTGCAACCGCTTCGCGAAGAGCAGCAGCAGGATCATCCCGAGGACGAACTCGGGCATCGCATAGAGGATCAGCGACGACGCCATCGAGCCATTGTCAGCCCGCCCCCCGCGACGCCAACCGCCGTAGATCCCCATCAACACGCCAAGAACGATCGACGCGATCGTGCTGGTGGTGATGAGGATCAATGACTTGCCCATCCTGCTCCAGTAGATGTGGCTCACCGCTGTTCCTGGGTACTGGAACGTGGAATACCCCATATGAAACGTCGCGGTGTCCTTGATGTAGCGGATGTACTGGTTGGGGAATACCGGTTGATCGAGACCGAAGCGGTGCCGGAGCGAGTCGATCTGCGCGGGGGAATACTTGGCTCCGGCCTGACGGAGGAACGTCGTTACCGGGTCGCCCGGCATGAGGACATGGAACAGGAAGAACGTGAACGTGATGACGAAGAACAGGGTGATGACGAGCCGTACCAGCTTCCCGAGGAGGTACCGCTGCGTCCCCACCCTGTCGCCTCGCCCCTTCTGCGGCCCCGCTCAGGCGAGGTCCTCGTCCGAAGCGGAGCGGCGGCGCGAAACACCGATGACTCCGGCGATCACGATCCCGACCCCGGCGATGATACCCACCCACACGATCGGGGGGACCCCGCCGTTGGAGGTGGTCGGGGCGTTCGTCCGCGGCGCGAGCGTGAGCGCCGAGAAGGGCGTGTACTGCCCCCAGAGCAAGCCTTCCCCCGGCTGGGGCGACATATTGACCCCATCGAGTCCGGTCCACTTGCTGCTGTTGTACGCCTCGAGCGTGTTGTAGTAGTCCAGCACGATCTCTGGGGAATCGTTGTAGATGATGCCCTGCATCTGGTTGATGATCGCGACCCGTTGTTCCTGGGTAGGGGCGGTCCGCTGCTGCTTGTACAGCGTGTCGTATGCGGGGTTGGAGTAGCACGTGTCGCTCCACGACCCGCACTGTCCCGATGTGAATGTCGACAGGATGAAGTCCGGGTCTGGATCCGGACCCCAACCCCAGATGTACAGGTCGTAGTCGTTCGCGTACCAGGCGGTCTCGAGCTTACTGTCCGTCAGAACCTCGGTCTTGGTCGCGATCCCGATCTGCTTGAGGAAGCCGGCGATGTATTTTCCGAGCTGCGGCTCGATAGTGCTCTGCGACCGCAGGATGAATCGGAGGTCGATGTTTGCGCCCCCGCCCTTCGCATTTCGGATTCCGTCGCCATCAGTGTCGGCGTACCCTGCTTGGTCGAGGAGTTGATTCGCCCCCGCGACGTCGAAGGGAGTGAGATCCGTCGGGTCTGTATGGTATTGGAAGGCGGGCGGCACGACGGTTGTGCCCGCGGCCGCATAGCCTCCCTGCACCTTGTCGACGATCGTCTGGCGATCGATCGCCATCTCGACCGCCTTACGGAAGGTCGGATCGAACAGAGCCGGGTTCGCCGTAGAGCCAGTGTTCTTGCAGTAGGGAGCCGCATCCGCCGCGGTCGGGTCGCACATGTTGAAGCTCATCTGGTCGAAGCTCAGGAGGGGACCGACGTTCGTGGTGATGCCGCTGCTCCCGTTCTCGGCTTGGAGTTGGTTGAAGAGATCGGAAGGCGTCGATGAGTCGTTCCCGATGTAATCGATCTCGCCGGTCTTGAGCGCCGTGACCATGGCCTCGTTGTTGTTGTACTTCTTCACCACGAACCGATCGATGTGAGGGGCTCCGCCCCAGTAGTTGGGGTTCGCCGTCATCGTCCACGATGCGCCCTTGTCCCACTGCGTGAGCTCGAACGGACCGCTCCCGACCATCTTGCCGCTGTCGAAGAAACTATCGTTCGTGAAGTCCTTGCAGGACTTACCGCTCCAGAGGTGTTCGGGGATGATGTAGAGCCATGGCGGCCGTGCCGGGGCGGTGGTTGGTTCCTTGACGGTCCAAACGAGAGTCGTATCGGTCGGCGCGGTTATCGACTTCGTGAGGTCGGGGACGAGGTAGTCGAGCCCGTTCCCGAGCTGACAATCGAGCGTCGTGTTGTAGGTGAACGCGATGTCTTTGGCGGTGAGGGGCTGGCCGTCCTGCCACGTCGCATCGCTCCGGATCGTGAACGTCCACGTGAGGCCGTCGGGCGAGGTGGTCCACGCCGTCGCGAGGCCCGGCGCGGCGGCGAGGTTCGCCTTGTCGAAGTTCTCGAGCATGTCGAAGTTGAGTGCGAGAACCTCGTACTCCGGGGTGGTTAGTGCGTTGAATGGGTTGACTGTCTGGATGTCGTTGATCGTCCCCTCGACGAAGGTGATGTTCGTGGCGGATCCCGACGCGCTGCTCGAGGTGCTCGCGCTCTGTGCCAGCGCGGTCCCCGCGAACGACATCGCCAGGAGGATGCCGAGCGCAGCGATGACCACTACCACGCGACGTCCCCTCTTCATCCCGTGCCTCCCTTCCATGGCCCCATGTCTCCTTCCTCTGGTGCTACGAGCGAGCACGTACTCCGGGTTCGTCGATCGTCAGGGTACGGGCACCCGCGTCGAGCGTGGCCATGACCCCCAAGGGGATCGTTGCCAGGTGTTTCCCGTGACCGAGCGGCAGCTTGTATAGCACCGGGACCCCCAGTGGCACCAGGCAGCGCTCAAGCACGTCCTCGATCGATCGGGTCCGTGGCGACTCCGGCCGGGCCGGCCGCCAGTCACAGTCCTTGAGCTCCCCGATCACCACGCCGGCGACGTGATCGAGCTTGCCCGCCAGGCGGAGCTGGTGGAGGTGAACCTCCATGATGTAGGGAGGCTCGTTCACCTCTTCGAAGAACAGGATCGCGTCGTCGAACACCGGATCCCACGGGGTGCCGATCAGGTGGACCAGCGTGAAGAGGTTGCCGCCGACGATCGGCGCGGTGACCGATCCGCCGACGATGGTCCGGACGTACGGATCGTCCGGGTCGCGAGGAACCGGTCCCGTCGCGCCCATTCGGAACGCCTCCAGGGCCCGGTCCCACGTGAATGCGGTGCGGTCGGGCACCCCCATCGAACCGAACCCGGGGCCGTGGAGGGTTGCCAGTCCTGCCCGTTGGCGGAGCGCGATGTGCAGGTTCGTGATGTCCGAGAACCCCATGAGCGCCTTCGGGTTGGCCGCGATCGTCGTGTAGTCGAGGTGCGGCAGGATCTCGATCGCGCCGGTGCCGCCCCACAGGACCTGTATCACGTCGACCTCGGGGTCGGCGAACAGACCGGTCAGGTCTTCCGCGCGCTTCTCGGGAGGTCCCGCGACGTAGTCATCCTGCGCCCAGGTCGAGTCCATCACCTTGAGGCGGTATCCGCGGTCGCGCCACCACTCCTCTGGGCGGAGCACGTCGCTGCGGTTGAAATGGGGGCCGGAGGGCGCCATGACGCCGACCGTGCCGCCTTCCGGCAGCGGGGCACCGAACCGCGTCGCCGCGACCGGCGCCGTCATGCCGAGAGCTCCGTGAAGTTGATGTCCTCGTATCCGTGCTGGCAGGGGTTGCCGATGGCGACCCACATCCGCCTCGCGTCCAGGTCGGCCACCATCGAGAACATGACCGCCGAGGCCTCGTCGCCTTCGTTGGGGTCCGGATGCAGGCAGATCGACTGGGGCGCCGAGCTGTGGTCGCGCATGATCGCCATCAGGTCCTCGGCGGAGGACGGCGGCTCCTCCTCGACGAGCTCCAGGAGCCGCCGCAGACGTGCGACCGAGCCCTCGGACGGCTCGGGAGCCAACTCGGCGAGGTCGCTCCGGTAATGATTCGTGTGCGGTGCGGCTCCATCGACCAGCCGATGCTCGCGTCCGCTGGTCTCGAGGGTGAAGCAGTCGCCGTCGGCGAAGGCGAAGACGTGACCGTAGCCGCCGGCGCGCCCGGGCATCGCGCCCCGGGCCACCGCGTCTCGTCGATCCCTCGCCTCGAGGGAGCTCCGCGACACGAGGACCCGGGGCACCCCGATCCCGTCGTCGGAGGCGGTGAGCGAGCCGATCCCCTGCGCGGCCCCGTGCCCGTTGACGCCCACCGCCGGCAAGCAGCAGACGACCGTGGGACTCGCGACCGAGACACGACCGTCCGCGGGGTGGTCGATGACGACTGCGACGTTGCCGGCGTCGCCGGCGAGCCAGTGCTCGTTGTGCGCCAGCAGCGTTCCGCCGTCGGGTGTTCGGACCGAGATGCTCGAGCATCGATCGGGAGCCGGGCTGGGTCGCTGGGTGTACCCCTCCTTCTTCTGGAGGAACAGGAGCTCGCCTTCGGGAGACTCCAGGAGGGGCTCGAGCTCTTCGAAGGCGTTGATCGCGAAGAGCTCGAGGACGGGAACGAGCGCCGCGACGGACATGCCCTTGAGGACGTTCATCATGTCCGGGTAGGCGGTCTCCGCCGCCAGCAGGTAGGGCGTGAGGAGGTCCTGAAGCTGCTCGGAAGACACCCCACGTCGGTCGAGGTACCGGTGGTAGAAGGCGATCGAATCCTGGATCAGGTCCTGGAGCTCCGCGCCCACCTGCATCCCGCGGGAGAATCCGTCTCCGCGCGCGTGGACGACCCGGATCTCGCTCACCGTTCTCGAGCCTCGTCGCGCACGCCGCTGGTGAGCCTATCCTTCGGCGGGGTCATCGGCCCGCGGGCGGTCGCGGCTCGGTCCTGCCGGGAGCGATCCGGTCTACGCCGGAGATCATCCGCCAGCGAGCGCCCTCGACCGTAGATCCGTGCCCTCCCGTGCTGCGGAGCCGTGATCCGTCCGGACCGCTGCCCCTGCGATGGCGGGGATTATCCAGGTATCGGGCTGAACTGACTAGTCCTCTCTCCGACCCCTCAGCCCGCCCCCGAGGCCGGTGCGAGCGCCTCGGCCTCGATCGCGCGGATGAACCCGGTCTTCCCCTCGGTGTAGGTATGGAGGTCGTTCGGGTGGGTAGCCGCCAGCCCCCGTTTGAGGTCGCCGTAAGCGGCGGCGTCGGCTGGATGCGTTCGGAGCCAGTCCCGGAAGGCGAGGTGCCTCCGCTCGAATTGGCTCCCGGCCAGACACAGATGCACGTGGAAGCCACGCTCGCCATCCAGGTCGCGGCTGGCGAACTCGTGATCGGGCTCGGAGGGGTCCAGGGCGGTTCGATACCCAAGACTCTCCAACGCGGGGACGTAGGCAGCTCGGGGCTCCATCGAGACGAGCTCGACGGAGATGTCGATCACGGGCTTGGCCGCGAGCCCCTTGACCGAGGTCGAGCCGATGTGTTCGATCCGAACGACCTGTGCTCCCAGCGCGACGCGGAGCCGAGCGGCCTCCTGCTCGAAACGCTCGGGCCACGCCGGGTCCGGTTCCACGATCGAATACGCGCGCGTTCGGCCGGTGCCGTGATGCTCGGCCTTCGAGCCTCGCACCCTCCCCAGCAACGCGAGTCCGTCGAAGAGGGCCTGCTGCGCGGGATCGTCGTTCGCCGTGTCCTCCGGGTGCCATTGCACGCCGACCATCCACCGATCCCAGTCGGCATCCAGGTCGTGGTCGCGTTCGATCGCTTCCACGAGTCCGTCCGAGGTCCGACCGGTCACGAGCAGTCCGCCCCCGACGCGGTCGATCCCCTGGTGGTGGTGGGAGGACGCCGCGAGCATCGAGACCTTCGTGGTCGCGAACAGCCGGCTCGCGTGCTCGACCCCGATGTCGTGCAGCGACTGCGTGTCGAGGAGTGGCACGCCGTGCTGGAGCATCCCCGGCATGTCCGGCAGGTGGGGGTGGAGCGTTCCGCCGAACGCGACGTTCATCACCTGCATCCCGCGACAGATGCAGAGCGTCGGCATCCGCATCCGGTCGGCCGCCAGGAGCAGCCGGATCTCCAGCTCGTCGCGATCGGGCTCGATCCCGTAGAGATGGGTGTCGTCAGCCTGACCGCCGTACCTGGCCGGATCGATGTCGCCGCCCCCGACGAGCAGGAGACCATCGAACGGTTCGAGCAGCTCTTCGGGGGTGCCGTCCTCGCCGGGCGAGACGATCGCGGTCCTTGCTCCGGCGCGGCGCAGGCACTCGATATAGGGACCAGGGACGCCGTATCCGCCCTGCGGCCAGCGGGCGACTCGATCGTCCCCGAGGTGATAACCGACGACCGCGACGAGCGGACGGTAGTTCATGACCGCTGTCGCGCGACCTCGACGAACCGCCGGAACGTCTCGCGACCGCGGCGCTCGTGTCCGGCCATGTGGAGTCCGATCTCTTCACGCACCCGCGCGGGGGACTTGCCCCACGTCTCCTCCAGATCCTGCACGGCGCTCGCCTCAGTGATCCACATCTCGGCTTCTGCGGCGTCGAGCTCCGCGTGGAACTGCGTCGCCCATGCTGTCTCGCCGACCCGGTAGGCCTGATTCGGTACCCCTTCACCCGTGGCCAGGAGCGTTGCGCCCTCGGGGAGCTCGAACGTGTCTTCGTGCCAGTGGAACACCGGGTCTCCGTTCGCGTAGTGGCTGAGCACCGGGTCGTCGATCGCCGCAGGGAGCGTGCGGATCGGCTCGAAGCCGAGCTCGCGGACCGGAGCCTTGATCACGTCCGCGCCGAGCGCCCACGCCAGCACCTGCGCGCCGAAGCAGAGGCCGAGGAACGGCACGCCGCGTTCGACGGCCTCATGCGTCAGATCGGCGACCTCTTTGATGAATGGTCGCTCGTCCGCCTGCTCCACGTTGGACGTGCTGCCGAACAGGACGACGCCCGACACGTCCCCGAGGTTCGGTCGTTCCTCCGCGGGGTCCATCGCGTCCCAGATCCGGGTCGTGGCGCCGGTCGCCGCGAGGGCGGAAGGGGCAACGCCATAGGTCTCGAACGCGTCGCAACGAACGAGGAGGATCGGTTCCATCCCGGCGATTGTAGTTCGGGTCAGCCGCCCGGCTCGGCGAGCGTGGACTCGGCCAGAAGGGTCGCGACGTCCGCCACACGAACCCTGGACCCCTTTGCCTTGGCGGCGTCGTCGAGCATCACGAAGCAGTACGGACACGCCGTCGCGACCGTGTCCGCACCCGTCGCCTCGGCCTCGGCGAAACGGGTGTCGTTGATGCGCGTTCCCTCCGTCTCCTCCATCCACATCCGGGCGCCGCCGGCGCCGCAGCAGAAGGAACGCTCACGGTTCCGGGGCATCTCGACGGCTTCGGCACCGGCGGCGCCGAGTACGTCGCGCGGGGCGTCGAAGCGTCCGTTGTGCCGGCCGAGGTAGCACGCGTCGTGGTACGTGACTGACCCTCCACCGCCGGCCGGATTCGGGGCGAGCCGTCCCTCGGCGACCAGCGCCGACAGCAGCTCGGTGTGGTGCACGACCTCGTACGTTCCACCGTAGTCGGGATATTCGTTCGCGAGGGTGTTGAAGCAATGGGCGCAGCTCGCGACGATCTTCGTCACCCCCGCGCCGTTCAGGGTCTCGACGTTGGCCTCCGCCAGCATCTGGAAGAGATACTCGTGGCCCATCCGGCGAGCCGGGTCGCCCGTGCATCGCTCGCGCGGTCCCAGGATCGCGAACTCGACACCGGCCGCGGTGAGCAGCCGCGCGATGCTCTTCGTGGTCTGTTGGGCCCGTTCGTCGAAGGCGCCCGCGCACCCAACCCAGAAAAGGACCTCGGGCGGCGGATCGCCGGGTTGCAGGAGGCGGATGTTCTCGACGGAGGCGGTCCAGTCCGCCCGAGCGCTCGCCGGCTGGCCCCACGGATTCTCGTTCGTCTCGACACCGCGGAGCATCGCCTCGGCCTCACGCGGGAAGCGCGACTCCGCCATCACGAGGTTCCGGCGGAGATCGATGATCGTGTCGACGTGCTCGATGTCGACCGGACACTCGCGAACGCACGCGCCACACGTCACGCAGTCCCAGACCACCTGATCGGCGACCGCGTTCGGCACGAGCGGCTGCAGCTCGACGATCCCCGCGCCGCCCGCCGTGATGAGCGGGGCCTCCTTCGCCACCTGATCGCGGAGATCCATGATCAGCAGCTTCGGCGAGAGCGCCTTCCCCGTGTTCCACGCCGGGCAGACCTCCTGGCAGCGGCCGCACTCCGTGCACGAGAAGAGATCGAGCACCTGCTTGCGCGAGAGGTCGGTCGCGACGGATGCGCCGAGCCGCACGTCGGGATCTGTTCCCTCGAGATCGATCCGGAGTGGCTCGAGGTAGCCGAGAGGTTGGTTCTTCGCGAGATAGACGTTGGGGGCCGCCGTGATGATGTGCAGGTGCTTCGACCGCGGCAGGTAGGTGAGGAACCCCAGGACGATCAGCAGGTGTGACCACACCAGCACACGCTCGGCGACCTCCGTCCCACGGCCGCCTCCGAACAACCCGGAGAGCGCATCGGCGACCGGCGCGGCGGCGGGATGATCCGCGAGCCCGAGCGCGATCCGGCTCGCGTTCCACAGCAGCAACGTGGTAACGATCCCGAGGATCGCGAGCAGGATCCGGTCCGCCTCCTCCATGTGCGAGCCGCGGAACCGGTCCGGACGTTGGATCTTGCGGATCGTGAACGCGATCGCGACGCCGACGATCACGAGGGTCGCGAAGAGGTCCTGGAGGAACGCGAACCAGGCAACGTGCCCGAGGTAGGGGAGCGTCCAGTCCCGGTCGATCGCCCCGAGCATCGCCTCGACGATGGTGGGCAACAGGACGAGGAAGCCCCAGAAGATGAACGCGTGCATCACACCCGGGGCGGCCTTCTGGAAGAGCTTGCGCTGCCCGAGCACGTGGGACAGCTCCCGGCGCGCTCGCGCGGCGGGGTGGTCCGTGCGCGCGGCGGGCCTCGCCGCGCGCAGGACGTCGAGC
>JALYLP010000703.1 GCA_030774195.1 Actinomycetota bacterium
CGATGAGCGTTCACCCAACCCGGATGCTCCGCCTGACCGTTAAGGAGGACGGGACGGCCGGCTCGGCGAACACCTTCGAGGACTTCTTCTCGGCCACCAATCCGCGTCTGTTCACGGCGCTCTGGCTCGTCACGGGTGACCGGTACGAGGCTGAGGAGATCGCGCAGGAGGCCTTCCTCCGGGTGTTCGAGCGCTGGGACCGCGTGGGCGGGCTCGAGGACCCCGAGAGCTACGTCTTCCGCACGGCGATGAACGTGTTCCGCAACCGCTACCGGCGCGCGGCGCTCGCCGTGCGTCGGAGCCTCTCCCTGGCGCCGCACGCATCCGACGAGCTCGCGGCGGTGGAGGATCGGGACGAGGTGATCCGGCTGCTCCGTCCGCTCCCACCGCGGCAGCGGGCGGCGGTCGTGGCCACCTCCATCCTGGACCTGTCGGCCGAGGAGGCCGGTCGCGTCCTCGGGATGCGATCGGCGACGGTCCGGGCGCTCACCTCGCGCGCCCGCACGCGCATGAAGGACGAGGCGGTGGATCCCCGATGACGCGCAACGCCGACGTGCTGGAGCGGCTCGCCCCGCTCAGCGGAGCCCCGAACCGTGGACTGGACGATCTCCTCCGGCTTCGGGCGAAGCGTCAGTTCACTCGGAAGGTCGGCGCGATCGCGGTCGTGGCGGCGCTCATCGCGGCGCTGCTGGGCATCGGGCTCGGAACGATCGGCGAACGGACGAAGAGGCCGGCCAACACGGACGAGCCGCACGCAGGGACATTCACAGGGATGGTTATCGGATACACGGGTCAGTTCAGCACCGGCCAGTCGGGGGACCTCGTCGCTCAGGACCCGAACACGGGCGAGACGATCACCCTCGCCGCTGCTTCGGATTTCCGCGATAACACCATCGCGTGGTCGGCCGCGTCCGCCGACGGCAGATGGGTGGCGTTCGAGAGCGCCTTTTGCTCCGACCGTCCTTCGGTCCGCGATTGGGAGAGACGAAGTGGGCTCTGGGTCACGAACGGCACGGATGAGCCGCGGCAGCTGACGGCGCCTTGTACTGAAGGCTCGGAGCCGTCCGACTACTGGGCGTGGTCGCCAACCGGCTCGAAGCTCGCGGTGGTCGTCAGCAGCCCCGGTGAAGCCCCTGCGCTGATCCTGATCGATCCGGCGACCGGTGATCGAACGGATCTCGGGAAGCCGGCGGGCGACGTCACCTCGCTGGCGTGGTCACCCGACGGGACCCGGATCGCGTATGGCACGGTGCCGACCGGATCTCCCGACGGCACGACGAAGGGCTCGGTGTACGTGGCGAGCGTCGACGGCGGAAAGCATGCCCTGATCGCGGAGTCGCTCGGATACGTTCCCGGCGGCGAAGAGGGAGCTGGGAGCCAGTGGTCCCCTGACGGCACGCGCATCGCGGTCCTCGCGCACGCCGATTCCGGGCTTCCGGGAGGGACGCTGTACGTCATGAACGCCGACGGATCCGACCGCCGGCCGCTCGCCGAAGGCGTCGTCATCGAGCACATCCTTGGGTCGCCGAACGTTGTCTGGTCGCCCGAGGGGACGAGGATCGCGTACGCGACGGAGTCCGATGAGGGCGACCATTTTCGGATCTGGAGTGCGGCAGTCGACGGATCCGATCCGGTCATCGTCATGGACGCGGCCGACGCGGCGGTTCCGACTCGTGGGGCCAACGGGATGGCCGGTGGCCCGGTCTGGTCACCGGACGGCACCCGGATCGCTTTCCGGTACTCGAGGACTTGGCCCGACGTGACGTGGTTCATCGCGAACGCCGACGGGAGTGGTGACATCCACGAGATCGACGAGCTCCAGCCCCTGAGCTGGCGCGGAGGTTGGTACTTCTGCGAGTGCTACGGCTAAGGAGGTCCACCAGATGATGACGTTGACCATCCGGAAGCCGATCGTCTTCGTCGCGATGCTGATGTTCGCGGCGGCGGTCTTTGCGGCGTGTAGCTCAGCGGGTGATGACACTCAGTCGGGGGCCACCGGATCCAGCCCGACACCGACTCTGTCCTCGAGCCCGTCGACGCTCCCATCCTCTGACGCGGTCCTCAAGACGTTCGATACGGACTTCGACGCGAAGTACCGGATCACGATGCACCTGCTGGACGGCTATGCACAGGTGGCAGGAGGAAATCCGGTCTTCGGGACCGACGATGGTCAGGGGATCAGCGCTTGGACCGTCGCGAACGTGTACGCCGACCCGTGCCATTCGGCCGGCACGCTCCTCGACCCACCGATCGATCCATCGGTCGATGGTCTCGTTGCCGGGCTGGCGAGCCAGAAGAGCCACCCGTCGTCGGCGGCGACCGACGTCACGCT
>JALYLP010000704.1 GCA_030774195.1 Actinomycetota bacterium
CAGCGCACCAGCGCCTCCACGGACTCGACCTTCCCCGTCTCGATCTCGACGATCGGCTGCCAGTGCAGCACCCAGTGCTCCTGCGAGACCGCCTCGCGCAGACGGGTCGTGAGCGAGAGCTTCTCCAGGGCGTCGTCGCCGCCGGTCGCGAACACGATGTGTCCGCCCGGCTCCTGCTTCTTCGACTGATACATCGCCGTGTCGGCGTTCTTCAGCAGGGTCTCCGCGTCCTGCGCGTCCTGCGGGAACAGGCTGATACCGAGCGACCCCGACGCGTAGAAGGACGTCCCGGCCAGATCGAACGGCTCCTCGAGCGCTTCGCGGATCCGTTCCGCCACCGACTCCGCGACCTCCATCGAGGGGTCCGGCCGGTCGGGATCGTCCGAACCTCGCTCCATGTCACCGAGCAGGATCAGGAACTCGTCACCTCCCTGCCTGGCGACCAGGTCGGTCTCACGCGTGCAGGTGCGCAGCCGATCGCCGAGCTGCGCGAGCAGCAGATCGCCGGCATGGTGTCCGAGCGAGTCGTTCACCAGCTTGAAGTTGTCGAGGTCGAGGTACAGAACGCCGACGCCCAGGTCGCGGCGCCGAGCACGGGCGATGGCGCCCTCCAGCATCTCTTCGAAGAGATGCCGGTTGGGCAGGCCCGTGAGCTTGTCGTGGTACGCGAGGAACGTGACCTGCTCCTCGGCGGTCTTGCGTTCGGTGATGTCGAAGATCACGCCCTGGATGAGCCAGGGGTTCCCTTGCTCATCGTCGATGGGGAACGCCTGCTCCAACACCCAGCGGACCGTCCCGTCCTCATGGACCATCCGGTATTCGTGATTGAGCGGAAGGTGGTTGGTGTACGCCTCTTGGTACTCGTCCCAGGCACGTTCGATGTCGTCGGCGTGCACGTGGTTGCGCCACGCGGTGAAGTCGCTGAGCCACACCTCCGGCTCGATACCGATCAGATCGCGCACCTGGGGACTCACGTAGATCGAGCTCAGCTCCTCGTCCACGGGGTCGAGGTAGACCACCGCGGGGATGTGCTCGACCAACGAACGGTACTTCGCTTCGGCCTCGAAACGAGCCTCCCGACCGGCCTGCAGCTCGGTCACGTCGCGGAGCGCGACCACGAGGAGCCGCTCGGGTACATCGAGCGCACCGATGTGCGCCTCGATCGGGATCGGGGCGTGCTGCGCGTGCCGGCACATCGCTTCGATCCGGGATCCTTCCGGCAGATCCAGTAGCTCGGCCGCGATCAACAGCTCGATCGAACTCCCGACGAGCTCCGCCCTTGGGAACCCGGTGAGCTTCTCCACGTGGCGGTTCGCGTACACGATCCGGCCGTCCGTCTGGGCCACGACGAGGCACTCCGGCGTCGCCTCCAACAGCGACCCGGGCTCGATCCGATCCGTCAGCTTCGGCTTCGACGCGTCGTCGGAGCCGGTCTGCTCCAGCCCGAAACTCATCCCGAGGAAAGCCTTCCAACCAGGTGACATCCGAAGCATCGGCCTTCGATGAGCCGTACCTGAGCGAACGCCCGCCCGATACCGGGATTCAGGCAGCCGGGACGCGCTCTTCGATGCCCCAGGGAGACCCGTAGTCGTTCAACAGCTCGAGGAACGCGGTCGGCTCGAACGCCTCCGGGCCGAGCACACCCGCGCCCGACCACGAGCCGTTCGCGAGAAGCTCCAACGCCACGACCGGATTGACGGCCGTCTGCCACACGACGGCTTGCGCCCGATCGCGCCCCCAGGTCTCCTCGTTGTCCACGACGTGGTAGAGGTAGACCTCCCGCGCAGCGCCATCCGTGCCGGCGCCCGTGACGCGCGTCCCGGCGCACGTCTTGCCGGACATCTTCGGGCCAAGGCCGGCAGGGTCCGGCAGGCACGCGGCCACGACGTCGCGCGGACTGACCTTCGTCCCCCTCACTTCGATCGGATCCGTCGCGTCCAGCCCCAGCTTGTGCAGGGTCTTCAGGACCTCGATGAACTCATCGCCGAGGCCGTACTTGAACGTCACCCGCCGGCAGTCGATCCACCGCGGGATCAACAGGACCTCCTCGTGCTCGACGTGGACGCAATCGAGAGGACCGATCCCCTGGGGGAAGGTGAACGTCTCAGGGTCGCTGAACGGAGGCAGCGTGTACCAACCGCGTTCCTTCTCCCATACGATCGGCGGATTCAGGCATTCCTCGATCGTCGTCCAGATCGAGAAGCTGGGCGCGAAATCGTACCCCTTGACCACCAGGTCGGCGCCGTCACGGACGTCCACCTCGTCGATGCTGCCGAACAGATGATCCTGCGCGTAGCGCGCGAAGACGTCGGACAGACCGGGCTCGACCCCCATCCCCACCAACGCGAGCAAGCCTCGTTCCTCCCACGCGGCAGCCCGGGCGAACTGGGCATCGCCCAACTTGACACCCGGCTCCCCGTGCGGTTCCACCGGTTGCGGCTCCGACAACGACAGCGCCATGTCCAGATA
>JALYLP010000705.1 GCA_030774195.1 Actinomycetota bacterium
CCTACGTCTGGCGGTTGACCCACACCCCGCCCGGGCCGGTGTACGAGTTGCCCTCGCCCCAGGTTGCGACCGTCTTGCCGGCGGACGTGATCGCCGTCTCACCGTAGTCGCCGTAGGGCTCCAGGAATCCGTTCGCGGTCTTGTACGATGCGCCGCCCGAGACGTCGGAGATCTTGACCGGCGCCGTCCACGTCGCGCCGCCGTCCGCCGAGCTCCGGTACCAGACGTTCCAAGCGTCGAAGTTTCCGGCGTTCGTCTGCATGTACCAGGCGCGGACGTCGCCAGCACCTCGTGACTCCACCGAGGGGAAATCGCCCATCTCGCCAGAGGTCGAGAGCGCCTGGCGCGTGGACCAGGTGACCCCGCCGTCGGTCGAGCGGCGCGCCCAGATCGTTTCGTTCCCCAGCGAGACGGTGGCGCCGTCGTACAGCACGACGAGGTTGCCGTTCGCGTCGGCCGTGATCGCGCTGTGCCCCGGGTAATAGTCGTTCGGACATCCGGCGGCCGTGCAGTTCGGGCCGTTCTCGACCGTATCGACGAGGTTCGTGCTCCACGTCGCGCCCGCGTTGGTGGAGCGGTACACGTAGACGAGATCCTGACCAGTGAGGGTGTTCGCGTTCCCGTAGAGGAGGCTCGTCTCGGAGAACACGACCGTCCCGTTCGGCAGCACGTCACCGTCGAACGCGTAGATGTACCGCTTCGAGTCCACGATCTTGGTCTGCGTCCAGGTGGCGCCCGCATCGTGGGACTGCGCGATGTAGGGGTCGCCACCGGTCGGCCCGTTGAACCCGATGTAGACGTCGTTGCCGTTGTCGGACACCGTGAGGACGGGCTTGTCGTTCCAGCTGACGTTCCCGTAGACCGGCACGGGGGTCGACCAGGTTTGTCCGTGGTTCGTCGACTTGGAGAAGACCACGTTGTACCCGTTCATCCAGGCCGCGTACACCGCCCCGGTATTCTGCACGACCTCGATCTCCGGATCGAACTGCCCCTGCACGCCCCGGCAGGTGCAGAGGAACCGGTCGGCTCCCCACGTGGCGCCGCCGTCGGTCGAGATCTTGAGCACGTGGTACGGCAACGGGCATTGGTTCCCGCAGGCGGGCGGGCCCGTGTACCGCGTCGCCAGGAGGTACACGAACGGGGCGTTCGGATCCGCAGCGATCGCCGGCTCCCAATCGTCGGCCGTCGGACTGATCACCTGCTCTCCCGCCCAGCCGGCGGGAGGTGCCGGTGGGGCTGCCTTCACGCGGAGCGTGCCGGCCGTCTTCGCCGCACGCCAGGCGTCGAGTCGCTCCTGCGTCAGCTGTCCCTCCTCCTCGGCCTCGGAGCTTCCACCTTTCGCACCCTCGCGCTCGGTTGCGGCTCGACCGCCGGGAGCGGCCGCGGTCCCGCCGCCGACCGTCAGGAACCCGACGGTCACGACGGCGACGATGGATGACACGATAGCGACGAGGGACAGACGACGACGCTGCATGGAGAACCTCCTCTGGGGGGACGTCCGGGGGAACGTACGGATCGCCGCCCCGCCGCGCAACTGAACGGCGTTCAGGCGCGACCGGCGCGGTCGGTCGAACGAGCGGAAGCGCGCTCAAGCCACGGCGGAGGGGCGAGCCCCGGCGTCGCGAGCAGCATCCACCGGAGCCGACCGAGCCCCCCGGGATCGATCAGCAGGCTCGCTCGGCTGCGGCTCGACCACGTCCTCACGGCTTCGGTTCCCCGGCCTGCGTCCATCGATCGGTTCTGCCATCCGAGCTGTCTGCCCATCCATCGACCGAGACCGAGCGCCAGCAGCGCGTCGCGCTGCGTGACCGATGGGAATGCCGTGAGGCCGATCGATCCCGCGTAGGACGCGATCAGCTCGAAGTCGACGCCCGCCGTGATGTCCGTCGCGCCGGGGCTCGCGAGCACATCCTCCACGATCGCCTGCCCCCGATAGCCGTGCACCGGACCGCCCGTGGTCCCCAGCCCGCCGTAGTCGATCAGCAGCGCGTATCCGCGCTCGAGGGCGCGACGCAGCGCGTCGATGAACGCGAGCGCGCCGACCGGCGCGATCCGGTCGTGATCGGCGTCAGTGGATGCGAGCAGCCCCGGCTCCGCCGGGGCAAGCACCTCGATCAGTTGCTCGCCTTCCGATCCGATCCGAACCTCGCCCTCCCCTCGGAGGACGCGGAACGGGAGGTTGTCGAGAAGCTCGTTCCCGAGGACCACATCGACGGGCGGGGAGAGCTCGGTCCTCACCTCGATCCGTTCGATCGCTGAGAGGGCTCTTCGGGCGCCCGGGCTCCGCTCGACCGCGGTGTAGGCGATCTGAAGGTCGCCAGATCCGGCGAGCATGCTTCGCGCGAGGGTCCCGTCGCCGGCTCCCACCTCCGCGAGGCGCAACGGGGTCGGCCGTCCGAGGCGGTCGTGAAGCTCACGGAGAGCCGCGCCGACGAGTTCGCAGAAGACGGGATGCACGTGCGGACTCGTGACGAAGTCACCGCTCGGCCCGACCGGTGGCGACTCGTAGAAGCCTCCCGGCCCATAGAGCGCGAGGTCCATGAACTCGGCGAACGTGATGGGACCCGCGGCCTCGATCGCGTCGCGGATGGCGTCCAGCGCCGGTGTCGCTGCCTCAGTCATCGTCGGCAAGTATGGCCGGGTGCCGCCGGCTGGGAGGCCGGCTGGGAGGATAGACCCGGTGGTTGAGGGAGCGATCCGGGAGGCTGCGTCGGCGATCTGCGTGCGCGACGGCGGAACGGGCGACCCCGAGGTGCTCGTCGTCGAACGGAGCCCGGAGAGCAGGTTCCTCCCGGGGTACGTCGCGTTCCCGGGCGGTGCGGTCGAGCCGGGAGACGATGCACTCGCGGAGCGCTGGTTCGGCTCCGCCGACGAAGGGCACCGTGCGGCGGCGCTCCGCGAGCTGATCGAGGAGGTTGGCCTCGCGGTGACGTCCGGCGGCGTGGTCACGGGCCTCGGGATGACACCGATCGACGAGTTCCCGCCGGAGCGGGAGACGATCCCGGAGGTCTGTCATTGGGTGGCGCCTCCCGAGGTGCCGGTCCGGTTCGATGCCCGCTACTTCGCGGTGTCGGTCGATCCCGGCGTTGAGCCGGTCGTGGACGGTCGCGAGGTCGTGTCGGCCTGGTGGACGTCGCCGCGGGCCCTCCTGTCCGGCTGGACCGGGAGCGCCCACAAGCTCTACTGGCCGACCTGGTTCACGGTGAGCGAGCTCGCGGCGTGCTCGTCGCGCGAGGAAGTGCTGGCGCTCCGGTTCGAGACGCGCGAACCCAACTCCGACGAGCAGGAGAGCATGCCGCGCCACGTGATGGAGCACGAGTCGTGACGCTCGCGGTGATCCGCGTGCTCGCCCCGAACCCGAGCATCGCCACGCTCGAGGGAACGAACACGTGGATCGTGGGCGACGATCCGACGATCGTGATCGATCCCGGTCCCTTGATCGACGAGCATCTGGAAGAGGTCGCACGCGCTGCAGGCCGGGTGGCGCACGTCCTCATGACGCACGATCACGAGGACCATGCGGCGGGCGCCGTGACGTTCGCGCGTCTCGTCGGCGCGAACCTCACGGCGTGGCGGATCCCGGGGACGGCGAAGCTGCACGACGGGCAGGGCTTCACCGCCGGCGAGGTCGAGCTGATCGCGCTGCACACCCCCGGTCACAGCGCGGATCACGTGGTCTTCTCGGACGCCGGGTCCGGCGCGCTGTTCACCGGGGACGCCGTGCTCGGCCGTGGCACCAGCCTCATCGACGCGCCCGACGGCGATCTCGCGAAGTACCTGACCTCGCTCCGACGGATGCTCGAGCGGGAGCCGCGCACGATCTATCCCGGTCACGGTCCGGTCGTCCTCGACGCGCAGGCCAAGCTCCGGGAGTACCTCGAACATCGGGCCGAGCGCGAGGAGCAGATCATCGCCGGGCTCGCCGCAGGCGACCGGACCGTCGACGCCCTCGTCGAGCGGATCTACGCGGAGCATCCGCTGGACGTACAGGAGCTGGCTTCCCGGTCGGTCACCGCGCACCTCCTCAAGCTCGAGACCGAGGGTCGCGTGGCGAAGGCGGGCCGCGTGGCCGATCGGACCTGGACCATCGTCGAACCGAAAGCCTGCGCGCGATGCGGCAGGCCGGTGAAGGGTCGCGCGCGCTACTGCGGGTCGTGTTCGCTGGCCCTGCTACAGGGCGACTCGGCCGGCTCGGCATAGCGCCGGGGGCTCACGGCCGAAGCAACCGCAGGGGCGGGCGCACCACGTACCGGCCGCGTCGCTCCACCTGGACGCGGCCCCGCTCGATCAGACGGCGAAGCGCGCGGTTGGCGGTCTCCCGCGACGTACCCGCGAGCGCGGCCAGGTCCTCCTGGCGAAGCGTGATGGGGATGGACGTGCCGCCGGGGGCCGGCCGGCCGAACCGGGCGGCCAGATCCTGGAGACGCCGCTCGATCCGCGTGGCGACGTCGAGCCACGCGATGTCGCACGCGAGGATCGAGGCGCGGCGTGCGCGCTCTGCGAG
>JALYLP010000706.1 GCA_030774195.1 Actinomycetota bacterium
CGACCACCGTCCGGGTCCAGGACGGCAAGACGCTGACCACGGACGGCCCGTTCGTCGAGATCAAGGAGGCGATCGGCGGCTACCTGCTCTTCGAGGCCGATGACCTCGACGCCGCGATCGAGCTGGCGGCGCGGATCCCGGCGGCGCGCCTGGGCGGCGCGATCGAGGTGCGGCCGATCGTGGAGTGGTAGCGATCCTCGAACAGGTATTCCGCGACCAGTGGGGACGCGTTGTCGCTGCGTTGATCGGCTTCCTCGGCGACTTCGATCTCGCCGAGGAAGCCGCGCAGGAGGCCTTCGCGATCGCGGCGGAACGATGGCCGCGCGATGGGATCCCGGCCAACCCGGGCGCCTGGTTGGTGACGACCGCACGCAACCGGGCGATCGATCGTGTCCGCCGCGATCGCACCCTGGCGGCGAAGACCAGGATGCTCCAAGCGCCGGAGCCGGATGGGGGCATGGTGAGCGCAACGACGTTCCCCGACGAGCGGCTCGAGCTCATCTTCACGTGTTGTCACCCGGCGCTCGCCGTGGACGCGCAGGTCGCGTTGGTGCTGCGGACGCTCGGAGGCCTGACGACCGTCGAGATCGCGCGCGCCTTCTTGGTGCCCGAGCCCACGATGGCGCAGCGGTTGGTGCGGGCGAAGCGCAAGATCAAGGCCGCCGGGATCCCGTTCCGGGTCCCTCCCCGTCACCTGCTGCCCGATCGCCTCGTCGCGGTGCTCGCGGTCGTGTACCTGATCTTCAACGAGGGCTACGGCGGTCGCGGCGAGCTGGCGGCTGAGGCGCTCCTGCTCGGGCGGGCGCTCGCCGAGTTGATGCCCGACGAGCCGGAGGTGCACGGATCGTTGGCCATGATGCTGCTGCTCGACGCGCGGCGCGAGGCCCGTTTCCGGGACGACGAGATCGTGGTGCTCGCCGATCAGGATCGCTCGCTCTGGGACGAAGCGCAGATCGCCGACGGGCGTGCCGTGCTCGAACGAGCCCTCGCGCTGCGCGGGCGCGGTCCGTACGTCGTGCAGGCGGCGATCGCGAGCCTGCATGCAGATGAGCCTCGCGATTGGCCCCAGATCGCGGCTCTCTACGGCGAGCTTGCGCGCCTCACCGAGTCGCCGGTCGTTGAGCTGAGCAGAGCCGTCGCCGTGGCCGAGGCGCTCGGACCCGAGCAAGGTCTCGACATCATCGATCGCCTCGCCCTCGAGGATTACCACTACCTGCACTCGACGAGAGGCGAGTTGCTGCGGCGCCTCGGACGTCCGATCGAGGCGCAGGACGCGTACCGCCGGGCACTCGCCCTCGTGCACGATGACGCGGAGCGTCGCTTGCTGGAGCGGCGGCTCGCGGATCTCGGCACGCCGGCCGGTCCCGCCGGCTGAGCGACGGACCGGTCAGGACAGGCGGCGCGAGCCGGCCCGCAGCCACCAGGACGACGCGGGAAGGACGGCGAAGACGAGGGTCATCGTAAGGGCCGGAGCGTGGGGCGTCCCGCCGGGACCTCCCGTGTCAGCCCCCTGGGCCTGCTGGACCAAGGGGCCAGTAGTGCTCGAGGACGCGCTCGGGCTCGGGGTATCGCTCGCGCTCGGGCTCGGGGTATCGCTCGCGCTCGGGCTCGGGCTCGGTTCTGGTGCAGGGGAGGGCTGCTCCACCAGTCCGCCGAGGGCGGCGACGATCGCGGAAGCGGTATCCGCGGGGACGTTCTCGAGCAGGGGCTGAACCTGCGAGGCGATCTCAGCACTGAGATTCCGAACGTCCGCCCCCGCCGCCATGGCGGTTGCCAATGCCGCCCGAAGATCGCCTGCGTCCTGGATGAGGACCGAGGACGGCGAACCCTGCTGGAGGTCAGCAACTAATAGCTGGAAGGATGAGTACGCGACGTCGAGACTCGCGTCCGCGGCTCCGGTCTGTCCCTGGATCGAGGCCGTCTCCTGGAACATCCCGGGGCCCCTGAGGAGCGCGAAGAGGATGAGCGCGGCCGCGGCGGCGCCCTGTATGCGCTCGTACCAGCGACCGCCCCGCGTGCGAGCAGAAGCCGCGGGCATCGGCGTCTCCTGTTCGGCTTCTTCGATCGGGAGATGTTCGAGACCGGGCGTCTCCACCGTCTGGGCCGACCCGGCGGCGACCAGCGTCGATCCCACGGGACAGAGATCCCGCAGGACACCTTCGAGCTCCGCGATCCCGACCCATTCCTCCAGGTAGGCGTCCGCCCCCCGAGCGGGTCCGGCCCACGCTTCTTCCGGCGCCTGGGCGAGGACCACGATCTTCGTCGACGGCGAGTCGCGTCGAACCTCATCTACCAAGCCCGAGTCCCACGGTTTCGCGACGCTCTCGTGCAGGACGATGGCGTCGGGGTGATCGTGCGCAGCAAGGTAGGCCACGTTGACGTTCGGGAGCGGGATCGGGAGCAGCTCGAACCCCGCCTCCTGCATGAAGAACTGCACCAGCGCACGTTGCAGGGGGATCGGAACGGCGACGAGGACCCGGAGTGTCGGGTCCGTCCCTGCTGCCAGACGCGGGTCCTCGGGTGACATATCAGGTCTGCTCGCGCGTATCACCAGCCACGGGACAGGGAAGCGGAACGGCCCAACCCCGGTGGCAGAGCGTTTACCGTAGTCCGCACGCGCGAGAAGAGCGATACGTCAACTGCGGGACATCGCTGGGCGACCTGGAAGACTCCCGCACGGCTCATCTGGACCATCTCGCCGATGGTGTTTCGTTGGGATGCGACCTCAGCCGCGCGATCCGCGGAACTCCAGCGCGTAGGTCCATTCCTCGGGATCGTCCCGATGTTCGAAACGCAGGAGCCTGCCTTCCTCTCCACCCGGCAGGAGCATCGGCAAGCCGAGGTGCACCGCGTCGGGCCACAATTCGCTCCGCGCGCCAGCCTCCATCAGCAGCAGTGTCATCGGGAGATCGCTCGTTCGTTCGAGCGGCTCACGCCAGTCCTTCTCCCATTCGGGGCGGAAGCGTACGTACCGAGGAACGGCGTGGAGGAGCACCTCCTCGCCGGGTCGCTTCCACGCTTTGCCGAAGAAGCGCCAACGCTCCCCGTCCTTCGACGTCTCGACGATCCAACACTCGTGACCGTGCTCGTTCACCGTGCCCATGGCCCTCCTTCCGTCGCCGGTCGTCCCCTGTCATTTCACGGTGTGCGCCGAGCCGCAAGTCGCTACACCCGTATCGAGGGCAGCCCTCCCCGCGGCGACCACCGCTACGATGGGCGAACGGAGGATCGTACCCATGGCCCATCGGTTCGAGATCACGAAGGACGTGGAGGTCGGCGCCACACCCGAAGAGGTATGGGAGGCGATCGCCACCGGCCCCGGGATGGACTCCTGGTTCATGGGCCGGAGCGAGGTTGAGCCACGTGAGGGTGGCCGGGCACGCTGGAGCATCGGCGGATACACCGAGGATTCCACGGTGAGCACTTGGGACCCCCCCAAGCGGTTCGTGAACACCAGCAAGGAGGGTCCGGATGGATCCTTCCACCGGTTCGACTACCACATCGAGGAGCGCGGCTCGGGTCGGACCGCGATCCGGTACGTGCACAGCGGCATGCTGGGTGGTGATTGGGAAGCGGAATACGAGGGCATGAGTGAGGGCGACCCGATGTACCTCCACAAGCTGGTCGAGTACCTCACCCACTTCTCGGGCCGATTCGCCACCGGCATCGACGCTCAGGGACCGACGGTGCCGGACCGTGAGCACGCGATGTCGGTGTTCAGGCGGGGGCTGGGAGTGGGCAAGGACGCCGCCGACGGCGACCAGGTGCGGCTGAGCCCTGAGGGTTTCGAGCCGATCGAAGGTGTCGTGGACTACGTGTCTCCGTCGTTCCTTGGCGTGCGTTCGAGGGATGCGCTCTATCGATTCATCTACGGCCTCGACGGATCGGTGATGGTCGGACACCATCTGTTCGCCGACGACGTGGAGGCGGAAGCGGCCCGGCGCGCTTGGCAGACGTGGCTGGAGCGACTGTTCGGTCCTTCCGCGGGTGACGGCGCGACTTCGGACTAGCCCGACGTGGCGAGCAAGCGATCGACGCCGGCCGGCCAACGCGATCGAGACCGGGCGCGCGTGGCACGACTGCTGAAGCCCCACGCTCCTCCCGACTGGGAGCAGCGGTTCCGGAAGACGGATCTGCTGGATTCCGTCATCGACGGCGAGCCGATCCAGATGTTCGTGATGGCCGCCGACATCCGGGAATCCACGACCCTGATGAAGGAAGCCGTGCGGTTCGAACGGTTCGCACTGGTGATGGACAAGTTCGTGACGTCCGTTCGGCGAGGGATCCGGAGTTCGGGCGGCTGGTTCGACAAGTTCACGGGCGATGGGTTCCTCGCGTATTGGATCGTGCAGCCGGCTCCGCCCGACGAGTACGAGGAGCGGTTCATCCAAACGACCGGTGACATCGCGCACACCGCGCACACCCTGATCGAACTCTTCCATCGTCGCGTCTTGGAGGACTTCCGGAGCAACTCGAGGAACCTCTCGGCGGGCGTGGGCCTTTCGATGGGTCTGGACGCCGGACCCGGCTACTTGGTCAAGATCGCCGATGAACTGACGATCGTCGGGTCGCCGGTCGTGGGCGCGGTCCGCATGGTCACGGCCGCGGCGCTGCCCCAGGAGATCGTCGCCAACGTCTATCTCGGCGAAAGGATCCGTGACGAGCAAGATGGCGTCTACGAGGCGCTGGGCGTCACGGTCGCGAGGGAGCTCCGCCCCACGAAGGAATACCCGAAGGGCCAGGAGGTCTACTCGTTGGCCTTTCCCGGGGATGGGGGCGATCCGGCATCGGC
>JALYLP010000707.1 GCA_030774195.1 Actinomycetota bacterium
GCCCGTGGCCTCGGCGTCCGCTACGCCGAGGCATTGTTAGAGCTCCGCCGGGAGCAACACGGATGAGCTTCGACCTCGACGCGACGGCGACGGCGAGGCTCCGTTCGGCCGGACAGCGGTACACGACGCAACGTCGACGGCTGATGGAGCTGCTCGCCGATGCGGGGAGCCCGGTGTCGATCCCGGACATCCTCGCTGGCGGCTCGGGTCTCAAACAGAGCTCTGTCTACCGGAACCTCGCCGCGCTCGAACAGGCCGGCGTGGTGCGGCGGCTCGTGACGGATGAGGAGTTCGGGCGCTACGAGCTGGCGGAGGACCTGATCGGGCACCACCATCACCTCGTCTGTTCGCGATGCGGCAAGATGCGTGATGTGGACGTCCCCAAGGAGCTTGAGCGAACGCTCGAGCGAGCGCTCGACCGGATCGCGAAGCGGGCGGGGTTCGCTCGCGTCTCCCACCGGTTGGACCTGCTCGGGCTCTGTGCCGACTGCGCCGCGGAGGTGGGGGCGGATACGCCGCGGGTCTGATCGTCGATCGGTCGTGCGGTGGCCGGTGCTCATCGTGCTCTGTGCGGCGTGCTCATCCGCGAGCACCGCCTCGGTCTCCCTGCCGAGCGCCCGGCCCAGCAGTCCCGCCAAGGTGCAGATCGTCTCGCCCACCAACGGCGAGGTGATCCACGGGCCTGTCGTCGAGGTCCGGATCCGGCTGCAGAACGCCAGGATCGTCTCCGCGACCACGACCAACATCACGCCCGACCAAGGACACCTCCATCTGTACCTCGACGACGAGATCGAATCGATGAACTTCTCCACCAGCGCGAAGCTCACGGCCGTCCGGCCCGGACTGCACGTGCTGCGCGTGGAGTTCGTCGCCTCCGACCACCTCCCGTTCGACCCGCGCGTCATCGCCGAGGTCGCGTTCGAGGTGAAGCATTGATCGCGGGGTCGTTCCTCGGGCGTCGGTCGCGAAGCACGGACGCCGAGCTGGCGATGGTCCTGGCGGTGATCGCCGGCTCTGCGTTGCTGCTCGTTCGCACCTCGTTCACGGGCCTGCCTGCGACCGCCACCGTGCTCGCTACGCTGTATGTCGTGCTGGGGTCGGCCTCGCTCGCGGTCCCGATCCTGGGCGGTGACGCGCGATCGCTCGCGCCGCTCGTGGTCGCGGCAACGGGGGTCGCCGCGATCGTCCTTGCCGCGTGGCTCGTCGGCCCGGGGTTCCCCGTACCGCACGGGCCGGAGGTCCTCCTCCTCAACTCCCTCGCCGCTGTCTCCGAGGAGCTTTTCTTCCGGCGCCTCGTCTACGGTGGGCTCGTGCGGTTCGGCGCCGCGATCGCGATCGGTGGATCGGCGCTGCTGTTCGCGACGCTCCACGTCCCCATCTACGGTCCCGCGGTGTTCTGGGTTGACCTCGGGGCCGGACTCCTGCTGTCGTGGCAGCGATGGGCATCGGGGGGGTGGGGCGCGCCCGCGGCGACACACGTCGTCGCCAACCTCGTCGCCGTCCTCCGATGAAACGGACGCTCGCGGTGCTGGTGGTCTCCTCGTTGTTCATAGTGGGGGTCTCGTGCTCGAAGGGCCCGCAGCCGATCCGGGTCGGTGCGATCTACCCCCTCAGTGGTTCCCAGGGCCCCGGAGGAAGGGACGAGTTCCGCGGCGTCTCGCTCGCGACCGATCTGGTGAACGCGGACGGGGGGGTCGACGGGCTGCCGATCGAGCTCGCTCCCCTCGATGTCGCCGGCGGCGATGCCGCCCCGGGCGCCGTGGACGACCTCGCCGACCAGGGGATCCGTTTCATCCTCGGGAGCTACGGCAGCACGATCTCGCAGCCGGCTGCAGCGGAGGCCGCTCGGCGAGACGTCCTGTTCTGGGAGACGGGTGCGGTCGGTTCCTCGTCCCCCTCGAGTGGCGGTCGGCTGTTCTTCCGGGTTGCCCCCAGCGGGGAGCTGCTCGGCAGCGATGCGATCTCGTTCGTGGATGGGCAGCTCCTCCCGATGCTCCGGCGGTCCCCACGCTCGTTGCGGTTCGCCGTCGCGAACATGAACGACGTGTACGGAGGCGCGGTCGCCGACGGCGCGATCGCCCGGATAAGAGCGCTGGGACTACCCTTCGTCGGGCGCTTCGTCTATGACGCGGCCCACCTGGATGCCCGAGCGGTCATCCGGCGGATCGCGGCGGTTCATCCCGACGTCCTGTTCGTCTCGGCGTACGTGCGCGATGGGATCGCGCTCCGCCGGGAGATGGTGCGGCAGGGGCTGCGGCTCATCACCAACATCGGGACGTCGTCGAGCTACTGCATGCCCGCGTTCGGCGCCGCGCTCGGCCACGAGGCGGTCGGCTTGTTCTCCTCCGACAAGCTGGATAGCGAATACGTCGATCCGGCCGGTCTGACCCCCTCGGGACGGGTGCTGCTCGACCGCGCTCGAACGGCGTACGAAGGCCGTTACCACGAGGAGATGAGCGCGGCGGCCCTTGCCGGGTTCTCCGCGGCGTGGGCCCTGTTCCACATGGTGCTTCCCGCCGCCGAGGCGATGACACCCGAAGCTGCTGCCGCCGCCGCGCTTCGGATGCGGGTGCCGACCGGGGAGCTCCCGAACGGGAGCGGTCTTGCGTTCGCGCCGCCGGGTTCCGCGGACCCGGGCGCGAACCTCCGGGCGATGAGCGTGATCTGGGAATGGGTTCGCCCCGGTGTGCGAGCGGTGGTGTGGCCGCAGCGGTTCGCGACCGCACCGATCGCCGCGATCCGGATCGAGCCGTGAGCGCGCGTCGGCGGGCCGTAGCTGTCGGCGCGGCGCTGTGTCTCGCCTACCTCGTCGGTGCTCTGGTGAGCGGTTCACTGGGCCCCGCGTCGCGTCGTCCCATCCTCGACGGGCTGGCGCCGCCGCCGCTGTACCGGTGGATCGACCCTCCGCCGGCGCTCGCCTCGACGAACAAGCCCCCGAGCGCCGGTCGTTCGGTCATCGCGCTCGACCCCGCCAAGGGGTCGGCGGCCACCGTGTTCTCGACCCGGGACTTCCAGGCGAGCCTCGCCTTGGGCCAAGGCGCCATCCCGCCGCACGGACAGGACACCCAGGTCCAGCTGGTCATGACCCCCCTCGCCCTGAAGGCCGACGCGACCCTTCCTCCCGGGACGCAGATCGCCGGCAACGTCGTCGAGGTGACGGCGACGTATGAGCCGAGCGGCGCCCCCGTAGGCGATCTGCGCACGCGGGGAGAGCTCGGTCTCGTCTACCCACTGCTCTTCCAGGGCGTCGGGTTCACGGACACGATGCTCCGTTCCGCGGACGAGCGGTCGTGGTCCGCGCTCCAGAGCGACGATGCGATCGCCCAGCAGTCCGTGCACGCTGCGGTCGGCCGGCTGGGGTTCTTCGCCGTGGGGCAATCGGCGGTCGGTGCGACCGCGCCTCCGTCTCCCTCGAGCGGAACGCGGAACGGCTCGATCATCGTCGGCGTCCTCGCCGCGCTGGTCCTGCTCGGGGCTGTCTGGTTCCTCCGACGACGATCGCCGCCTCCGCCTCCCCGGCCCCGCAGGCCTGCCGTCGACCCCTGGAAGGACTGAGCGAAAGGCATGTGGCGAGGGGTCGGGCTGTACACTCGCCCGCGGTCGGCGTCCCGCCGCCCACGGGCGTGCGTCGAGTCCGACCGGAGATCCCATGACATCCACTGACCGACAGTTGAGCCC
>JALYLP010000708.1 GCA_030774195.1 Actinomycetota bacterium
CCTGCACCAGCTCCTGTTCCTTCTTCGTGAGACGGAGTCGGGTGACCTTCCGCACCGCGACCGCGCCGAGAGCATCATCATGCGAGCGGAGATCGATGCGCCGCATCCATGGGTCCCGAAGGCCATCCGGCCACGTCCCCGAGTTGACGGCCCCGTCGGGCCACCGAACCTCGAGTTCGCCTGCCGAGACTCCGATCGAACGCCGGGTGACATCAGCCAGAGCCGACAGGATGTCGTCCCTGGAGACACTCGCGGCGAGTCGTTCCGATAGGTTCCCCATCGCCAGATCGGGATCCGGGTCGATCCCGTAGATGAGTCTGCGACATGCCTGAAGGATCCGTTCTCGAGGGTGTTCCAGGGCAAGCACGACGATGACGAGCGCCGCGAGCGTGATGAAGAGAACGTCGCCCAACGTACTCGTCGCGAGCGTACGGATCAGGAGATCCACACCCGTGAAAGCCGTGAGCACGACGACCACCAGCACCCCGTACAACGCCGACCTGTTGACGACGTCTTCGGTTCCCCACAGCCGGTCCCGGATCAGACCGATGAGCAACACGATCGGAAGGGCGGTCAGGATAGGTGCCAGGGACACCACAACGTCGCGGGTGAATGCCTCGCCCCGGAGCGCATCCGGAGACGATCGACCATGGAGGTGGATCGCAAGGCTGACCGCGGCGAATGCCGCGGTGACGACCGCGCCCGTGATGTACGCGCCGAAGTAGCCGGCTGCCCGCTCGCGCTCGAACGGTGAGGGGAGGTAGCGAGCCTTGCAGAGAAGCGCCAGGCCCCCGGCGGCGACGACGACGATGCCGAAGTAGAGGATCACCCACCCCTCGGATCTGGGATACAAGACGAAGGCGAGAGCCATGACCAAGAGCGCGACGGCGGCGAGCACGCTGCGCATCCAGGCTGGCGCGGGTGGCAGTTTCCCATCGGGGAACAACATCAAGGCATACGCGTACCCTCCCGCCACGGTGAGGTGGAAGAGGATGTGGATCGTGCCGGCCGGGAAGAGCGCTGTTCCGGCTGCCGCGTCGAACACGTGGTGTGCAGACAGATCGAAGGCGGCGGCCGTCCCCACCATCCCGAAAGCCAGCCAGCGTGCCGTTCGGTCATCGGCCGCGAGCCATGCCACTGAGAGACCCAAGAAGAGGTTGAAGCCGGAGAAGATGAGATCCTCGAAGATCTGAACATCGTTCGCGCTGGTGGCCATCCCCGGCATCACCGGGAGACCCACCAGCCGGGGGAACTTCTCGCTCACCAAACCGAGGAACAGGGCGAGGATGGCGACCGCGGAAAGTATCCCGAAGAGCAGCCAGAAGGCAGAGGGAGCGAGGGTCGTCACGTTCAGCCGATGAGGCCTCCGCTCCCCGCCCCCGCCACCACCGGTCGGGATCGCAGCGAGCAGTCGGTCAACATCTGAGGACCAGCGGGTGTCGTCGAGCTGGACCGCGTTCCGGGTGGCAAGACCCACGAGATCTTCGGGAAGATCCTCCTCACCCGGCATGACGGCACCGCCGACGAGTACGGGTATGACCAAGATCCGCTGAACCAGAGCGGCGGCGATCTCGCGCCGGACCACATCCCGCGGATCCTCCAACCGACGGCGACCCGCCCGGTCTGTCGCTGTCCCCCAACGCGGTCCGATCACGACGAACATCGCACGGCTTCGCGACAACGCGCTGTCGATCCGCTCGACGAAATCTGCACCGGGCGCGATCGTATCCACGTCCATGAAGACTCGGTCCTTGCCCAGTGAGGCGGCGAGGTAGTCATACAAGCGTCCCGCGTGGCCAGACGCATCTTCGCGCCGATAGCTGATGAACACCGCTCCGGTTGCGTGCTCGGCCATGAGCGATTCTCTAGTCCTTCAACAGGACCCGGCAACCCCACCGGCCCGAAGAGGCGAAGGCCGCCCGGAGATCCTGCTGACGGTGGGACCACCGATCACCCGTACTGGACCCTCGATGGCGTCGTCGATAGCTCCGCGTTCGTGAAGGACTCCTGGGGCGCTCAGATCGTGGACGACTGACCGGGGGCGAGCCTCCATTTCGCGCAGGACGTACAGCCTCCGGGCTCCCAGGGCGGATCGTTGGGTGCGCTTCGCCGATCAGGCGCTCTCGGTCCCGGTGAGGCTGAACGGTTGGCCTCAGTTCACCAACCCGAGGCCCTGGCTTAGGCTGGAGCCTCGCTGTATGCGAAGGGAGCGGATGGTGTCCACGTTCCTCGACTTCCAGAAGGCGACCGATCGCTACGAGGAAGGCGTCAACGCCGCGCTCGACTCGATCGACGCTTGGGACGACGACGAACAGCACACGGCCGGTCAGCTTATCGCCGATCTGATCGGCCTTCTGATGAAGGTCAACGAACGGATCTGGCCGAGTCCCTAGCGGCGGGGCACATGCTTGGATGGGCATGAGGTACCCCGGGCAGGACACGATCGACCGTCGCGCCCCTGGCAGGCGGCGCACCACTCTCGCGTCTTGTCAGTCAATGGCGTGCGGCACTCGACGCAACGTCGTCCGTCACGTATCCGTGGCGCTCACCTCGCCTCATCGCTTGGCGGAGGCGTGACGTTAACGCGTTGCGAGCTCCTCCGTAGCGCTATCAGTGGCGGCTGGAGCTGGACGGCTGGCTGGCGGTGGTGGGCTCACGGCCTTCTCCACTTTCACCCTCCACGCCAAGTACCCGGAGGCGCGGGATCCGGATACTCAACCCGCGGTAGCCTCGAAGGGCACGAGCGCCAACGTTTGCAGACCAACCGACGTAGATCGCTCAACGGATGGCTCGAAGGCGAAGGCCCCTGCTGCGGATCCCGCGGATGATCTTCGGGAGTGCCGCGACCGTCGCGGACCGATCGCCCCCTCCGTCGTGCAGTTCGACGACCGCTCCGGGCTTGACGCTTCCGAGGACCGCTCGAGCGATCTCCCTCGCGGTCGCTCCTGGCGCCCAGTCTCGAGGGTCCACATCCCACAGCACGACGCGCAAGCCCTCTGCCTGAGTGACTGCGACCAAGGAGGGATCGAAGCTGCCGCCCGGCGGCCGGAACAGATGCGCGTGGTCGCCCAGGCGAGCCAACTGAGCGTTCGTCGATGTGATCTCCGAACGCACTCGGAGAGGGTCCAATCGGACGAAGGGCGGGCTGTCGGGGTGGTCCCAAGAGTGGTTCCCAACGCTCATGCCCGATCGGATCTCCGCGCGCACGAGGTTCGGGTAGCGCTGGGCGAGCTCTCCGATCACGAAGAAGGTCGCGGGAACGTGGTCGCGACGGAGCAACCGGAGGATCTGCGGGGTATACGTGGAAGACGGGCCGTCATCGAAGGTGAGCGCCACCGTTCTGGGTGTCTTGACCCGGCCGGTGGGTACGAAGCGGATACCAGCCACCTCACCGCTGACC
>JALYLP010000709.1 GCA_030774195.1 Actinomycetota bacterium
GCGAACGCCCGTTCGCTCTCAAGGTTGCAGTGAGGGTTGAGGGTTCGGTAGTGTGGGCACTCATGCGACCGGAGGCTTCCGCCCGGCCCGGCAGTTTTCCACCGAGCCGCTTCCCCCAGAGGCCCTCCCCGAGCGATCGGAGGAAGGGTGGTTCGGCCCTCGCGGCTCAGGCGGCTGCGTATCCAACGCGCGCTGCAAGTCGCCGTCCTCGCGACGGGGACGTTGCTCGTGGGTACCGCGCTGTCGCTCGCATGGCACAAGAACGTGACGCTCGTCGTGGCCGGGACGCCGCAGTCGGTGCGGACGACCTCAACGAACGTCGGAGATCTTCTGCGGTCCGAGGGCGTTCCACTGTCGCTCGGGTTGCAGGTACAACCTCCGCCGGGCACCGCCCTGGCGGACGGGATGACCGTCATGGTGAGTCAGCCGCCGGGGATGCCGGCGGACGCGTTCGCCGCGGCGGTCGGCCCTCACGGTGTGGGGGTCTGGGTGGTGGAGCAACCGGGCGGGGGGCTGTTTGGGAAGGCGGACCCTCCGCTCGGCCAAGCGGCGGCGCTGGAAGCCGTCGGTACTCCGTCCGTCTCCGTTCGAGCCGTCGTGTCGGGGAAGGTGCACGACGTCTCAACGAACGCGAGCACGGTCGGGACGCTCCTCTCGGCCATGGGGATCGAACCCGACGCTGACGATCGCGTCGCCCCACCACCCAGTACCCCCCTTCAATCCGGGACGTCGGTCCGGTACGACCGCGTCGAGGTGACCGACATCCGGCAGCTGCACGTCGTGCCCTTCCGTGTCCACACGGAGTACACGAGCACCATGACGCCGGGCACCTCCTCCCTCCTGCAGCCCGGGGTTCCGGGATTCGTCGACCGAACGGTGCGACTCACGTTCGTCAACGGCAGCGTGACGTCGAGGGACGTGCTCACGCGCGCCGCGTTCGTCCGGCCGCAGACCGAAGAGCGGCTGTCGGCTCCGTTCTCGATGTACGACGGGACGCTCACCGAACCCGGGACCGGCGCCACCGATGAGCAGGGTCAGGCGACCTGGTACGACCCACCGTGGAGCGGCTACACGGCGGCGCATCCGTGGCTGCCGTTCGGTACCCACGTGCGGGTCACGGACCTCGCCACCGGCCGCTCCGTTACCGTGGTGATCGATGACCGAGGACCGTTCTCGCCGGGACGCGTCATCGACCTCTCACCCGAGGCCTTCTCAGCCCTTTCCCCGCTCGGACACGGCGTCCTCCGGGTCGCGCTCAGCTGGTAAGGCTCGGGGCCTCGGAGCCGCGGAGCTCCGGGACCTTGCGGACCGGCACGAGATCGCGCCGCGACGGGCGCTCGGACAGAACTTCCTGCTCGATCCGAACGTCGCGCGGGCGATCGTCCGGGACGCCGGGATCGGCCCCGGCGATCGGGTGATCGAGATCGGGGCGGGCCTCGGTTCCCTGACGCTGGCGCTCGACGCGAGTGGCGCCGAGGTGGTGGCGGTCGAGCTCGACCCGGCGTTGGTCTCCGCTCTGGACGACGTGCTCCAGGAACATCCCCGGGTCCGCGTCGTCCGCGCGGACGCGATGCGGTTGGATTGGGACACGGTCCTCGGGCCGGGCGACGATCCGTGGATCCTCTGCGCGAACCTGCCCTACAACATCGCCACGCCGCTCGTGCTCGATGTGTTGGCACGAGTGCCGCGGGTGGTGCGATCGGTGGTGATGATGCAACGCGAGGTCGGCGAGCGCCTCGCGGCGCGCCCGGGTGACGACGCGTACGGGGCCGTCAGCGTGCGCGTCGCGTACCGAGCCACCGCTTCGACGCTCCGCCGCGTGCCTCCCGAGGTCTTCTGGCCGCGTCCGAAGGTCGAGTCCATCGTCGTTCGGTTGGATCGGCTCAGCGCTCCGCCGGTCGACGTCGACGAGGACCGCCTGTGGCGCGTCCTCGACGAGGCGTTCGCGCAGCGTCGGAAGACGATGCGCAACGCCCTCCGGCGGCTCGGCCTGGACCCGGCCGAGGCGGAC
>JALYLP010000710.1 GCA_030774195.1 Actinomycetota bacterium
TTCCTCACCCCACGAGGTCGCCACGACGGGCGCGACGAAGAGATAGCAGACCGTCGTGTCAGTGCTGCCGTTCCTTACCGTGACATCGACCGGCGCGAACTGGTCTCCAACATTGACGAAGCCACCGCTCACCCACTCGCCCTCCACATTGAGCGAGAGGTCCCAGGTCCCTTCATCGACCCCTTCCTCATCGTTCAAGCACACCCAGTAATTGCCGTCTGCGCCGCCGGGCCACGTCTGGTCCACCGCGCTGAAGTCTTCCTGAACCACTCCGTCAAGCGCCCACACGGCATCCCATCGGACGCCCTCCGCCATTCCTCGATAGCGCCACCAGGCGCACACTCGCGTGGTTCCACTCGGAAGTGAGATGCTGCTGCTCGCTGGCTGTCCCTCCGGCGTAACGTCCTCGAAGCGCAACGAGCGGAAGCGCACGCCGTTAACGTCGAAGTCTTTCGGAACGGGCTCGGGCTCCACGGTGGGCTCGCCGCCGTCATCCGACAGCGCTTCGAGGATCATCGATCGCGCGAGGTTCACGGGACGGATGCCGTTCAGGAAGCCGCCGATCGGAATGCAGCTGTCGTGTTCGTTGAGCAGGCCGTCCTGGTTCGTGTCCTGGATCCGTCGGCAGTCGGTGACATCCATTCCTACGGTTGCCCCCGCGATCGTCGGTACCCCGATGAGCTCACCGTCCTTGTTCAGGGCCATGCCGCCCGAGTTGCCCCCCGCGATGGTCGCATCCGTTTTGATCCAGGCGCGCCCCTCAACGTTCGCGTCCGAGTTGAAACCCGAGACGAGACCATCGGTGATGGTGACCGTAGTTCCACCGATCGAGGGATATCCGAGGACCCAGATCTTGTCTCCCAGGCGAACGTCTCCGGAATCTCCGATCGTGACCGGCCGTAGGTCTCCGGGCGTATACGGGTCGCCGTCGAGGGTTGTCACAGGACGCAGGAGAGCGAGATCGAGATCCGGATCGGATGCGACAACGTCGGCGTGATACATCGGGACGGGCGCCTCTCGGGGACGTTCGGTGACCGCGATCACCAAGTCGTCGATGCCCCAGAGTGGGTCGGGGGTGGCGACGTGAGCGTTCGTCAGTATCAGACCGTCCTTCGAGATGACGGTCCCAGATCCATGTGCAACTTCTTCGCCGCGGATCATCATCTGGACCTCGACGACGGAACGAGCCAGCTCCTGGGGCTTTGGATGGTGGCGAGGCTCGTCGTTCGTCTTGTCGCATGCTCCGGAGGCGACGACAAGCAACACGAAGGCGGTGTGTTGCGCCACATGGTTGCGATGAAGCGCTCGCGATACCACGCGGTTCCGCCTCCCCCCGAGGAGCATCCGCGGTCGAGCTAACCATCGTGCGTAAGGTGGGTCAAGGACTGACGCGATAGCGTTACGTCGAGTATCGAGGGGGAGAGACCGCCGACCAAGGCGCACCCGCCTGATCCTGAAGCCTGATTTCGTCCTGGAACGGACGGCTCGCCACCGTCGAGGATCGCCGCCTTCAGAGCCACGGCTTATGGTCCGGCGCGGGCTCCCGGTGCGCCCAATGACCGGGAGTGATGCCGAGACCCGCGCAGCTGAAGACGGAGACGGGCGAGCGGTCCGAGTTCGCTCATCCTCAATATGCCCCAGATGTCCTACCACAGCGTCGAAGATGACCTGCCATCAGATTACGGCGTCCCAAGTAGGGCACTCCAAATCAGATGAAATAGCGACAGACCGGTTAGCGAGGCTGTGGTGGACTTCGCTCCGCCGTTGCTTGGGACGGATGCGAGATGAGGGAAACCACGAAGAAGAAGAACAATTCGGCGGTCGCAAGACATGAGGCCGGCGAGGGGCGCAAGGGATCAGAGCGATGAAGAGACACGGAAGCGAAGTCCTTTTGAGGGCAGTCGCTGGCGTATCCGCGCTCCTGATATTGGCGGCAACGCCTCGCGCCTCGGCCACGGTCCCCGTGTCGGGGGCCATTTTCACCACGGACAGCACGTGCACGAGTGTGAACTTGAACATCTATGACCAGAAGGGAGATGTGTACCTCAACGGAGGACCGTCTCACGGGGGTGCGGCGGGACTCCCCGACGGTTCCTACTATGTGCAGGTCACGGAGCCAGACGGCACCATTCTTGGGACGAGCGTTGGGACAGCCACGCCGACGCCCGTTCACGTAACGGACAGCGAGTTCGACGCCTGCTATCAGCTTGCGGCGATCCTTGTTAGAGCTTCCGACGGGGCGCCCGGGTACGACGACACTTCGAACGGTGGTGGAGAGTACAAGGTCTGGCTCAGCGCGGACGCCACGTTCCAGCAAAGCAGCTCGAAGACTGACAATTTCAAAGTGCGAGGCGTCACCGAGCAGGCCGGCACGGTCGTGATC
>JALYLP010000711.1 GCA_030774195.1 Actinomycetota bacterium
TGACGAACGTCGCCATCTGCCGTACGAACCGGTCGGGGGAGGGCACCGACGTCTCGGTGACGATCGCCCAGTCCTCATCGACCCAGCCCTTGGACGTGTCCTCGCGCCGGGCCTCGGCGTAGGCGAGGTCGCAGAGGTCGATCGCGAGCAACCCACCGGGGGAGAGCGCCTCTGCGGCAGCGACGAGAGCCCGCTCGATCGCCGACGCGTCGGGGAGGTAGCTCAACACGTGGCCGATCGACACGATCGCATCGGCGGGCGGGATCGGGTCGTCGGGGAGCACGAGCTCGCGGATGTCCTCCGCGCCGCCCGCCGTCTCCCGCGCGAGCTCGAGCATCGCGGGTGACGCGTCGGTCGCGATGACGCGATGCCCGGTGTCCAGAAGGTAGCGAGTGAGCAGGCCGCTGCCGCAACCGAGCTCCACGACCAGGCCGTTCCGCTCCCGGACGGGCTCGAGCAATGCCAGGATCCCGGGGGCACAGTCGTCGGCATGGAAGCCGAACCCGAGGTGGTGGATCAGCGCCAGGTCCCGGCGGTAATAGGGAGTGTGGGTGCCGCTCACGTCTCCATCGTTCCAAAGCGGCAGGCCGGTGTCGACCGCAGAGAGAGGGGAGCGCCGGGCGCAGGACGGTAGCTTCCGCGAGACAATGTCGAGGCACACGCCCGATGTCGAGGAGGCGCGTCATGTGGTTCTTGTTCGTGGTGCCCTGTCCCACCCCCGACGGACGGAGCGCGGAGGATCTCTACGACAGAAGGATCCCTTGGATCACGGACGAGATGCGTTCGAGTGCCCGCGAGCACGGCTGTCGGTTCCACCGGGCCTGGCACGCGCAGGACGGTTCCGCCTTCTACGCGCTTGCGAACTGGGAGACGCGCGAGGGCGCGAGGGCCTTCTTCGAGGAGTGGGAGATCGAGGACGAGCCAGGCGAGGTCTCGATCATCCTCGAGGGCGACGTGGGGTTGGTCCCGGTGGTCTGAGCTCCCTCACCCGTCCTGTCTCGCTTTCGACTCCGGCGTTGCCGGTTCTTCCCCGAGGCCGTCGGGCACCCTCGAGGCCACCACCCGCCCGAGGGTGTCGAGGTACGCGGGCCAGCCGCCCATGAACGCATCGCGGTCCTCCTCGCGCTCGAAGCCAGTCTGCAGCATGGTGAGCAGCGTCGTGCCGTCCCGAGCCTCGAACGTGATGGTCATCTCGGTCTCGACGGTCCGCCCTCCCCACTCGGCGACCTCCATCGAATGGCGGAAGACCAGCCGATGCGGCCGGTCGATCACGGAGTACACACGCGTCTCGATGTCCGGTGGCTGCCCCTCGGTTCCCATCGCGTAGGTCGAAGTGCCGCCGACACGGACGTCGGTGTCGGAACGTTGCACCTTCCAGCCCGGCCGGTCGGAGCCATGCAGCCACCCTTGCGTGGAAGGGTCGACGAATGTGTCGAAAACCACCTCCAGAGGGGCTTCGTAGTGCCGCTCGAGCCTGAGTTCATAGGTCATTGCGCTGCTCCCTTCCTCCGCTCGACGATCGTTGCTCTCTACGCGAAGCGCTGCCCGAAGCGTTCCCTGCTGGCAACTTCGGCGAGCGGCTTGCGGTTCTTCTTTCCAGCGCCGACGGGCTGGGCGGGATATCCGAACGGAAGCACCGCCAGGATGTCGTACGCGTCCGGGATCGCGAGGATGGAACGCACCCCTTCTATCGCGAGGAACCCCGTCCAATTGGATCCGACACCCGCGTCCCAGGCTGTGAGGATCATCGACTGGATGGCGCGGCTCGCATCCGACACCGCGAAGCGACTCTCCCGTTCCACGGCGACCGCGATGGCGAGCGGCGCCTCCGCGATGTATCGACCGGACTTCACCGCCTCGCCGAGACTCCGGACCCTCTCGCGTTCCGTCACGACCACGAAGTGCCAGGGCTGACGGTTCGTGGCGCTCGCAGTGAGGCGGCCGGCCTCGACGATCCGACGGGTCAGGTCCTCCGGCACCGGCCGGTCCTCGTAGGTGCGCACCGCGAGGACGCTGCGCACTGCCTCGAAGATGTCCACCTCCGGAGTCTCTCACCGCTCCTCGAGAGAGGTCGGGGCGCTCGGCGGGGTCCTCTGCGACACTCGGTCCGTGGACCGCACCAAGGAGTCCTCCCGGCGATGGTTCGATCGGCGCGCGGGGAGCTACGAGTCGGGTGTGACCTCGCGTTGGCGCGATCCGGTTCAGCGAGAGTCCCTGGCAGCGCTTGACCTCAAAGCGAGCGACCGGCTCCTCGACGTTGGATGCGGAACCGGTGCGGCCTCGCGCTCGGCTGCAGCCACGGCCGGGTCCGTCATCGGTGTCGACCTGTCGCCGGAGATGATCCGCCAAGCCGTGGACCTCGCGGACGGCATCCCCAACGTCCGGTTCGAGGTGGGCGATTCTGAGCATCTTCCGTTCGATGATGCGGAGTTCACGACGGTGCTCTGTTCGAACTCCTTCCACCACTACCCG
>JALYLP010000712.1 GCA_030774195.1 Actinomycetota bacterium
CCAGCAGCTCGATCGCCTCGCGTTCGGCCGGGGACAGCAGTTCCAGCGCGACGCGCGCGGAGAGCCTCGCGTCGACCTCGCCGGTCGGGTCGCCGGCCGTCAAAGCCGGCTCCTCCACCAGGCGCAGTGCGAGCGCCCGCTGCCGCGAGGACGAGCGACGGCTGTTCGCCAGCACCCGGCGGGCGACCCCGAGGAGCCAGGGCAGGGCCGGGTCGGGGATCTCGGAGAACCGGCGCCACGCGATGCCGAACGTCTCGGAAACCACCTCTTGGGCGGTGTCCGAGTCGGTCCGACGGAGCGCGTAGGCGAGAACCGCATCGGCATGCGCGTGGAACAGGCGCTCGAACCCGCCGGGCACGGGCTCCTTGGTCCCACGATCGCGTCCACCCAGGGTCAACGGCCTTCCTTTCCTCGCGAGTCTCCCGCCTACCCGGTTCGTGTCCGGCACGCGCGAAAGGATTACTTGCCGCTCCTACTCATATATATAGGTATCGGTTCCGCTCAGAAGAAGAACGGAGACCAGGGATCGGGGCCCGACAGCAGGCGTGCGAGCGCCGGCGTCGCCGGGTCGTCGCGGTCCAGGATTCCGAGACGTACGGCGTCCGCGACGCGCAGGAAGCCGGTGAACATCGACGAGAACGCGCCGATCGCGATCGGCCGGGGCGAGCGGGCGGCCTCGGCCGGCGACACCGGGTCCACCGTCGCCTTGCCCTCGCCGACCGAAAGGCGCCACGGTCCCGCGTTGTCGGGGAACATCGGGTCGTCGACCGCGAAGATGGCGTTGTCGTCGATCCCCGGCCATCCGCGCGAGGCCAGCGCTCCCGGCACGTCGAGGACGCGCAGCATCCACTGGAACCGGAACCGCTGGATCAGCTCCTGCTCGTCGATCAGCAACGAGATCGGATCCTGCGGCGGTCCCGTCCACTCGACCCAACGGCCGAGGCCCCGGAACCCGCGGAAGTACGCGAGCAGCGCGCGCACCGCGCGCGCGTCGAGGGCGACGAACGACGAGCATTCGAGGCCGAACGTGACGTCGAGTTGACCGGGATCCTTGACGTGCTTGAACGTCGCGAATCCTGTGATGGTCCCGGCATCGCGGACGACGACGGCGCTGAACGACTCCTCGCCGCCGTCGTCGAAGATCCGCTCCGTCCACCACCGGTCGTCGGTCGGCTCGAGCGTTGCGTGGTTGTGCTGGACCCACTCGTGGTAGCAGCTCTGGACGCCGTCCAAGTCGCGCTCAATGTCGGCGATCTCGACGGGCGGCAGGTCGTCGTCGCGCGACGCTGGCAGGGCCTCGAGCGGGACGCGATGATCCGTGAATGTGCCCGCGAGCTCGTAGCCGAGGCGGCGGTACGGGCGGAGCACCGCCGGAAACAACGCGGAGATCGGAACGCCGCGCCCGCGCGCGTCCTCCAGCAGGCGACGCACCGCGGCGCTCGCCAGGCCGGTCTCTCGATGCTCGGGCAGTGTCGAGACCGCCCAGATCCCCGACATCTGCACTGGCCGTCCGCGGAACCATTGGACGAAGTGATGCTCTGCCGCCGTCGCGACGACGCGCCCGTCCTCGAACGCGCAACGGAAGTCCTCGATCGGCAGACGCGGCGCCCGGGCGAGCGCGCGCTCCAGCGGGAAGTTCAACGATCGCGAGATGCAGCGTGCGATCTCCTCGCGATGCCCGTCGCCGGGGATCCGGATGTCGGCCGCCATCACAGCGGGCAACGGCAGGGATCGCCCCCGCACTTCGGGCAGCCGCTCGCGTACCGGGCGGCGGCCTCCTCGAGATCGACGGCGAGGACGTTCGCGAGCGAGACCAGCCACGCCAGCACGTCCCCGAACTCGTGCACGAGGTTCGCGTCGTCGCCGGTTCGCAGCGCACGCGCGAGCTCGCCAACCTCCTCGCTCAACCAGCGGAACGTCGCGTCCGCGCCCCGGGCAACGTCGCGCTCGAAGTACGTCGAACGCATGCGCTGCTGAAGATCCCGGAGCTCCACGATCCGGGCAGTCTATCCAGCAACGGTTGCCCGATTCGGGGAGCCCAGGCCGCTTCCCCAAGCTCGTTTTGGCGCCGAGGCTCGAACTCGGATCCGTTTGTAGCGGCGTGGTCGA